>JBBRJI010000624.1:0-4015 GCA_038219625.1 Pirellulales bacterium
CCGTTCGATCCACGCTCGCTGATGCCAATAATCGTTCCTGATTTCCCTCGCGAACGGGTTGCAGTGCCAACGCGTGAACCGTCCCCGTATGCTGCCTCAGAACTCTTACTGTTTCTCCGGAACCAGCTTTCCACACGACTATTGTTCCATCTCCACCTGCCGTCGCAACGGACCCGTCCAATACGTAAGTCGCATCGAAAACCGGTCCCGAATGGCTCGTCATGATGATACGCGAAGCCTTTGCGTTCCAACTACAGACTTTGCAAAAGCCGTCCCAACTGGCCGAAACCCATTCTTGTCCGTCAGCTCGCCATGCTACTTTGTAAACAACGTCCTGATGTTCATTCCAAGACTGTTCAAGCTCGAGTTCAGGCCAACTTCGCATTTGTACGACACCGGATGAGCCTGGACTTCCGCCAGCAACCAAGACATGTTTTTCATCGGGCGATACAGAGATGTCATGAATACTGTCGAGTTCACAGTCTTTCAATCGCACTTGCTTGAGTCCTGGCCATTCAAGCACAAGCATTCCTTTCTGCGAACCTGCCATCAACTGTCGCTGTTTCAATGAGAACGCCAATGCCGTTATTGGCGGATCGGCACTACAAATTCGATCGAGTCCCAGCGAGCTGAATAATAACGCCGATATAAAAATCCTTCCGCATTGATGTCCCATCCGTTGATTCACCATCGTCGCGAACCTAAACCATCTCGGAAATGAAACTGCCACCCTGATTGATGCGTATGGGTCTACCGTCCGCGGTCACAAGTTCACTGTCTGGATCGATTCCCAAAAGTCGGTAAATGGTGTTTGCGAGATCGGCTGGCGTAATAGGTCGCTCCAAAGGACTCTCACCGATGCGGTCACTTGCTCCGATGACTTGACCGCCTCGTACACCCCCACCAGCTAATACAACACTAAAGACACGCGGCCAGTGGTCACGTCCGCCACCTGTGTTGAGTTTTGGCGTACGTCCGAACTCGCCCATAGCGACGACCAATGTCTCGTCAAGCAACTGCCGCTGTTCCAAATCTTCAATTAAGGCCGAGAACGCTTGATCGAACGTCGGTACCAAGCCGACGCCGACCTTAGCGCCGCTGAACCCGTCTCGCAGCGAGAGAATTAGATTCTGGTGCGTATCCCAACCCGTCTGCAACACTGACACCAGCCCTACGCCGCGTTCGACCAAGCGTCGTGCGAGCAAACAACTTTGTCCAAACGTTCGCGAACCATAGCGACCGCGTGTCGCGTCGCTCTCCTCACCAAGATTGAATGCTCGTTTTGCCTCGGGTGTAGAAATTAGCCGAAAGGCCTGTTCAAAAGTTGGGTCCAACGTGACCTTGTCCGCCGACAGGTCCGTATCCAGCGCCTCGATCTGTTGCAAGAATTGACGACGACGGCTCAAGCGGCCGCCGTCGAGTCCTGGATAATAGTCGAGATCACGCACCTGAAAGTTGGGACGCGCTGGGTCCCCACCAATTGAGAACGGCCCGTAGCTTGATCCTAAAAAACCAGCCCCCATACTCGAACGGGTTTCGGGCACTGTGATGTAGTTTGGCAACGGTGATTTTGATTGTCGGTGGTGGGCTACTACCGAACCTATACTCGGATAATTCACCGGCGATCCGGGCTGATAGCCTGTCAGCATGTACTGGTTGGCTATTCCGTGTTCACCTAGAGGTGAAGTGACCGAACGTACAATCGCGAGTTTGTCGGTAATACGGGCGGTCGAGGGAAGAAGTTCTGAAAGTTCGATGCCTGGGACTTTCGTGGCTATCGATTTAAAGGGTCCGCGAACTTCTTCTGGAACGTCTCGCTTTGGATCAAACGTTTCGAGATGACTCGGGCCACCGTCCAACCACAACAGAATGCATGACCGCGCCTTGCCGATTCGAGTTGGCAGGTTTGCGTTTACGGTTTTCGCTAAAAACGACTGCGAACCGAGCCCCATCGAAACCAGACTTCCGATGCGCAGGAAATCGCGGCGCATTGTTTGCTTCGAAGTACATATAAAATAGTCCATTGCGCGTCTCGCTATCGATTTGTCGAAAAATCTTCTGAACTAACAATCGCCCACACAAAATCCTCAAGCCATCGCTTTTGTTCCTCCTCGGCGAGGGCAACCAACTCCATGAGCCACATAACAATCTGCTCTTCATTCGGCTTCTTTGACAACGCTCGCAAGAAAAAATCCTCGATGATGTTGCGGGCTGCCATGCCGTCGCGAAGGTAACATTGCAGTCGACCATTCTTGTCTGCAATCCGTCGATTTAGCAGCTCGCCGTTGATTGCTTGTAGCTTCGCAGCAAGTCCTTGGTGTTGACTTTGCGATTGGCAAACTTCGATTCGAGAGCAACGGCCCAACGCGTCCAAGTCGGGAGAAGGATGCGTCGGATCGAGCCAAGTGATCGCTCGTTCGCGAGATTCCCCTTTTTCTAGACTGGTCAATTCCAGCACATCGTCGATCGCGTCTAGCAAGACTTCTGGATACAAGGGTTTTGGAAGGGAAGCGACGTACCAAGCCTCAAACTCGTTTTTGGCCGAAGTCCGATTCGGTCGCCGACTGTACGCATCGCTCCTAGCAATCCATCGAATGGTTCGCCTGATGTCATAACCGTTGGCAACAAAGTCGACAGCCAATGCATCTAAAAGCTGGGAATGGGATGGTGGATTTGTTTCGCGAAAGTCGTCGACACCTGCGACTAATCCCCTACCCATCATTGCATCCCAAAGTCGATTTACCGTCGCCTTAGCAAATTGCGGATTGTCCGCATCCAAAATCCAGTTCGTGAATCCCTCTAAAGCAGCTTCTGATTCATCCAGAAAGCGAACACCTGGAATACGCGGTACGGCGGATTCGCCCGTCCGCAAATTGGTAACGGCCCCCTGTGTCTTTAGCGAAACCATTCGGCCACGATCGAATCTTGCAAAGATGGCTGCCAGTCCGTGGTAGTCGTCTTGCGTCCAACGCGCAAAGGGATGGTTGTGACAATTCGCGCACTGAATGCGAGAACCCATTAGCACACTACCAACCAGTTCCGCATGCTGGCGCGCGTCGGCTACCGTACGCGTAAAGTTGGCAGCACCAACCAAGTGGCTGTCGCCCGTGGCGGTAAGCAGTTCCCGAACCATATCATTGTAAGGTGTTCGAGATTCGAGAGACTGTTGTATCCAATTGCTATAGGCGATCGCGGCCTGGGGTTCTTGAGGCGAGCCTCGCAACTGGAACCAACGAGCCAGTCGCAAAGCCCAGAACGAAGAAAACTCTTTGCTTAGCAGCAAATCATCTATCATCCTCTCCCGTTTGTTTAAGCTGGTGGTGGATTGAAATTCTGAAAATTCTTTCGGTGAGGGTAATCTACCCGTCAAATCCAATCTCAATCGACGAAGAAACGTTGCATCGTCGGCTGTCTCGTTCGGCGAAAGATTTAGTTTCCCAAGTTGTATATTGATTTGGGAATCAACAAAACTGTTTGGCGTTTCCAACTTTCGTTCAATAGGTAAACGGTTATCGTAGGGGAGCACTATCGAAACAGGAACGATACGATTCCAAAATCGCGCTAGGATCGTATGCTGACCAGGTCGAAGACATCGAACTCGCAACGGCTCTTGAAGGATTTCAACCGATGCGGGATCGTCCGAATGAACGATTGCCCAGGCGGTGACGTCGGTTTCCCCACCATCCGAAAACGTTGCGATTGCGTGAAGCGGCATGGTTTGTCCTGGCGTGGAAAAAGTTGCTTCGGCAGGTTCGATTCTCAACTCGGTGAGCTGCCGTTGTGGTCCTCGCATTGCCCCCTGTTCTAGCCAACGCCGCAGGACTGAAACACTCGACGAATTCTCCTCGAGAACGACGTCTCCGCCATGATCGAGCATCCCAAGTGGCTTTGCCAAAATCAGACTCTTGGAAACATCGACTAGGTTAACGCGTCGTCCTTCGGCAAACGGGACAATCGATGCGTAATCGGCTTGTGGGTCACTTCCGAAAAGCGATAGCTGAAATCCACCTCGTCC
>JBBRJI010000625.1:0-4006 GCA_038219625.1 Pirellulales bacterium
GGCGCCCTTGATGCTCGGGATCCTCGTTCACTCGCTTCACATGGTCATCAACTTCTTTGATCGACGTCAACGCGAATTGGATCGCGAGGACGACGAAGCGTTTCGCATGACTGATTAACCCGTATTATCCATAACCCGACAAGTTAGTTTTGAAGTTGGAGTGTTTTCTTCAGCGGCAACGACACGGCTGTTTGCCCAGCCTAACCCGTAGGTGGCCTGACGAAACGGTAACCCGACGCGTAAGCAAGGAAGCGAATTACATCCCTCGCTAACGCGTCGGGTTACCAAAATGCCTGTAAAACGCAGTTGTCCCACCGTTTCGTGAGGCCAGCCCGTCGGGCTGAGTTTGGAAGGGCGTCTCGAGAAAAAGTAGAGCGTCTCGCGCGAGCGAAAGAAGAGCTTGCCGCAATTCTTGCCGCGATTAACGCGGTGTCGACGCCTGCGTTGTAACCGGCGAGACAAATCCCACGGGCTTGACTGTCAATGTTGAACACTCGACCGCGCCTAATATCTGCTCAGCCGTGTTTCCAATGATGAAGCCTGGAATACCCGTTCTGCAGACCGTACCCATCACCAACAAATCGACTTCCAAATTATGCACCAGTTCAATGATAGCGTGTACCGGCTCCCCCTTAGGAAGATGAATGTGCTCGGTTGTGATCGAATGCTGTTTCAGAACATCTTCCAATAGACTGCGACGCTTTCCGAATTCCCGATGAACCGCACGGTCAACCTCCGAAGCAGCAATCGCCATTCTTCCGCGCATCATGGATTCACCTACTAGCGTCCATGCATGAACGATATGGAGCTCGGCATTTTCGAGTTTTGCAAGCGAGGAGGCAAGTTCCAAGATGGCGCTGTTCAGCGTATCGTGCGAATCACCAACTAGTACTGGGTCCACTGCGACTAAGATCCTCTGGAAGCTCTTCTGCTCTGTTGGCTTTAGAGCAAGAATTGGACATGGGCAATTTCGCATCATGGCTGATAACATGTTACCGAAAAAGACCTCTTTCCAGCCCGGCCTCTTGTCCACCGTCATGATGACTAAATCGCGATTGTTTTCGATGACATCGCGAATTATTTCGACAAAGGGTTCCCCCTCCAGCACGCGCGTTTTTGGGTGCACTCCTAACGATCGTAAAGAACCCGCAATTTCATCCAATCGTTCTTGCTGATCTTCCAACACGAGTTTCCTCACGTCGACGGGTTTGTCGTCGACGTAGAGGTGATGCCACGAATCTGGAAACGCTTTAATGGCATGAACGATAGTCAATCGGGCGTGATTCTCTTTGGCTAGCGACGCAGCTCGCTCGAGAGTCGGCTGGTCACATTCATAGACTAACGAAATGTTTTTGAAGCGCCTCATGATTAGTCCCAAATTGAAATCGATCCGAGCCAGCCATTATGCCTGCACATGAGGCGATGAAGCAGATCGCTCTCCCAAATTATGCAGATCGCCTCTATAATTCCAAGCTTCGTGCGATAAAGACAGCTAAAAAAGCTGCAAAATGGACTGAGAATTCTACAGGAGTCATCCCGGTGACCAGCGCGCTATCCACTTCCACTGCCGAATCTGCAACCGCAACAACGACCGCGATTCGTGTTTACAACACTCTGACTCGTCAGAAAGAACCGTTCAAGACGCTGGCGCCCGGCAAAGTGGGGATGTACCTGTGCGGGCCGACGGTTTACGCCGAAGCCCACATCGGTCATATGGTCGGCCCAGTGATTTTTGACACTATCAAACGCTACTTAGTCTATAGCGGTTACGAGGTGACTCTAGTCGTCAATATTACGGATGTCGATGACAAATTGATCGCTGCCAGTCGCAAACGCGGGATCGCAATGTCCCAAGTCGCAACTGAGATGACGATGGACTACCTTGCGAACCTCCAATCGCTGGGAGTGAATCAAATCGATCACTTGCCGCGAGCGACCGATTACATGGACGAGATCATCGAGTTCATCAAGGAACTGATCACCAAGGGCTTTGCTTACGCGAGCGGCGGTGACGTGTTTTTCGATGTCACGCGAGATCCGAATTACGGGCAACTGAGCAACCGGACGGCTGATAGTCAGCAGGGCGAAGGTGGCGACGCGGCTTCGAAAAAACGTTCATCAGGCGACTTTGCGTTGTGGAAATCGGCGAAGGAAGGCGAACCCGCGTGGGATAGTCCTTGGGGCCTGGGGCGACCCGGTTGGCATATCGAATGTTCAGCGATGAGCCGCAGTATTCTGGGCAAGACGTTTGATATTCACGGCGGCGGTTTGGATCTGGTGTTTCCGCATCATGAGAACGAGTTGGCACAGAGCCGCTGCTGTCACGGGGCGCCGATGGTCAGCTACTGGATGCATAACGGTTTGATGAAACGGGACTCGGGGTCCGGCAAACTGGGGGGCAAAAGCGATCGCGCCGCGGCTCCAGAACCGGCGGAAGCTGATGTGTCGAGCAAGATCAGTCGCAGCCAAGGTGCGGGTGGGCTGGCGAAGTTGATCGAGGCTCAGACGGGCGAGCGGATTCGGTTCTTTTTGCTCCGTTCGCATTATCGTTCGACCAACGTTTTCGGCGACGATGGGCTCGAGGAAGCCGGTCAGGCACTCAATGCGTTCTATCGTCTGATTCAGCGTTTCGATCGGATCACAAGTGAAGCGTTTTATTCGCAGGTCGGTAAGTCGGGCGAGGTCGAGGAGTTGACTTTCGCCAAGTCGCGGGCCGAAGGTGATTCACTGCTGGCCGAGGCGGGCAGCGAAGGGTTGCTCGCCGAGATTGCGAAGCTGCGAGCTTCGTTCCTGGACAAGATGGACGACGATTTCAATACCGGCGGCGCGGTCAGCGATCTGTTCGAGATGTCGCGCGCCCTGAATCGTTTCGTGGACCAGAATTTCTTAGAAGACCCCAAGAAGCGCACGCCAGAGAGCATCGATACCTGGCGAACGGGCATGCGAGCGCTGCGCGAACTGGGTGCTATTCTCGGCTTGTTCGTCAAGGCACCGAAAAAGATTGGCGGCGGCGACACGCAACTCGTCGACGGCTTGATGGGATTGCTGATCGCGCTGCGTTCCAACGCGCGTAAGAACAAAGACTTCGCCACCTCCGACCTCATTCGCGACGGTTTACTGAAGCACAGCATCACACTTCAGGATTTGAAAGAAGACACGACCTGGGAGAAGGCTTAGCGGGACAGTGTGAGCTTGATCACACCTAGGTTGATTCGGTTACGGCGAACAGAATTTGACACATATTTTAGAATATGTAACTGGGCGATAAGATCCAAACATCTGCCGGTGCAAAAGTAAACGAAACGCGATCACGTTCCGGACTGAAGCCCAGCAGGACAGATCGGTCGCGACGCGATCTGTCCTGCGGTTCAAGTGGCGGAGAGCTCAGGCGAATCCGCCGTCCGAGAAGATCAACTCGGCCAGTGTGCGGGCACTGGCGAGGATCGATTCCGGCGGCGAACTCTAATCAACTGAGCAACTCACGGCGTGAAAGCGGCACGCTAAGCCGCGCGGCGGATCTGATTGACGACGCTGGCCAGCGGAGCGCGTCGCTCAACGCGTTTTGGCATCGGCAGCGTCACGTCCAACTCGAGCTCCGTCCGCAGAATCTTCACTCCAGGCGGCGCCTGAACACCGATTCTTACCTTATCGTTCCCCACAGCCACAATCGTTAACACAATATCGTCGCCCAGATGAATGCACTCCGAAGCCTTACGTGACAATATCAACACAACTGATTCCTCCATGAAATAAAGTGAAAATGTGAGGCTAACTTCCGTATCAGCCTCTCTGTCACGTCTACCGATTCATCGCCGTCGCTAGCGCTTGGCTGGTATTTGGGTAACTGGCACTTGGGTAACTGGCACTTGGGTAATTGGGAATCGGGTAACTGGGAATCGGGTAACTGGCCGCACGACGACCCAAGGAATCGTAAAAGAACACCGAACCGCGATGCAGATCCCACACAGCCGTCAGCCGAACGCTGCGAGGACCGTAGATACAGAAG
>JBBRJI010000626.1:0-4006 GCA_038219625.1 Pirellulales bacterium
GTCCTTTGCATGTACGAATCAGGCACGCGACTGGCCGCTGAGGTTAGTCGAGACGTCGAAGAATTCTTGCAAGTGAGCGCCGCCCAAAGCCCGGTCTGGGCACAAGCCAAATTCTTTCAGACCAAGATTCGACGCAACATCCGATTGGCCGAAGCCCCAAGTTTTGGACAATCCATTTTTGCGTACGCCCCGAATAGTCATGGTTCCGAGGACTACATGTCATTAGCCTACGAAGTTCTTGCGGTAGACGCAAAAGCCACTTCCAACGTCGAAGTTCATTCAGTTGCATCGTAACTCCGGGTAGATCATTCCATGAAGTCGAACGAGCGAATCCAAATCCGTCCAAAGATCCATTCCTACTGCCAGTCAGCGGATAAGCAAGGCGAGCGGCAGAATGAGTCATACCCTCCCCTCGCTTCGCTCGACCCTCCCGTAGGGAGGGTGAAGTCACTCTCCCTACGGGAAAGTCGACATGAAAGGCCGGAGAGGGGTTGCATCACACTGGTAGTTTTCAGCCTGCCGTTCGCCCAAAGGCTACGAAGCATCGCGATCGCCTCGCTTTTTGCATGCGCCGTTTGCTTTGCTGGCTGCCAACAAATGGGGTTCCGCGCTCGCGATGAAGAGCTGACAAGAATGATGGCGGAGGAAGATGACTGGGCTTTGCCGCAATCGACAAACGGCCGTGTACCGCGACCCAACGTCAACGATTTCAAAACGCAAGCCCGTCGGGAAAAAACGATTAGCCCGCTCGGTGACCTGAGTTCAAGCTCAAGAGATCGCAATTCGACGAAAAGGCAGAATTCGGTCGTGGATTATGGTACCAACAACGACGGTCCCGATTCAAACGATCGCTATCTGTCCTCAGTCCTTAGCTCACCGAATCAAGAAATCGACATCGAAGGCGCACTTGCGTCCTTGCCCACAGCTTATCGCGACATATTGTTAAACCAATTGGTTGCAGTTCAGCGACAAGCTCGGGCGGCCGACCGAGAGACTCGTACGCTTTCGGATGGAAATAGCCAGAGAACCGATATTGGCAAGAGTGACCCGCAACAATCGCTTGCAAAAGACGTAGGAGCGAGCAAAGTTTCGATTCGGATGACCGACACAGGTTACTCGGATTCCGAGAGCGTAACGACTGCCAACGCCACACATTCCCTTGCAAATGGAGCAACTGCAACAACAGCAACAACGGCCATTGCCATGACGCCGCCTGCGGTCGATCGATCGGATTTAGCCACCAAAAACACGAACAACATCGTTCCGGCTTCGGCAGTCCTTCCGGTTGTCTCAAGTCCGGTTGTCTCAAGTCCGGTTTCGGCTTCGATTCCATCGATGCCGACTCCATCGGGAAACTCGCTTCCACAAACAAGTCCAATGTCGTGGCGGCAGTCACTGAATCAAGCCGTTGAGCAACTGGAAAAGCAAGTCAAAGAGGCTCCTGCCAGCGATGACAATCTTCGAATCAGTCAGGAGGTCACCTTAAGAATGCTCTATGTCAGCCAACGAAGACTGGACGATGCATTGCGACCAATCGACAAATTGTCCAACAGCGAAAAGGACTATTTCCATCACCAAATGCTCGCGCTGTACGAAGCCAGCAATCCGGATGCAATGCCCGTACGATCTCGGCATTGGTCGCTCGTGATGAACAGCCAGCGCGAAGCCACGAGTCATTTGGCTGCGGTTAGCAACCTCGAAGTCAAATCGGTAGCTTTTTGCACGGAAGTGGAACGATATGGTGTTATCACCAAGTTCCCGAAATATCAATTTCAAGCGGACCAGGAATTGCTGCTGTATTGCGAAATTGAAAATGTAGCTGCAAACAAGGTCAAGGAGGGCTATGAATCGCAACTGCAGGGGAGCTATGAAATCATCGACTCGCAGGGGCGGAAAGTGGCAGACCAATTGCTGCCAATGGAGCCTGAGATTTGCCAAAACCATCGTCGAGACTATTTCATCGTCTACAAGATCTACATGCCGCAGCAGATTGTGGCAGGGAACTATCAGTTGCGGCTCACGGTGGAAGACATGAAAGCTCGCAAATTTGGTCAAAATCAACTCGACTTCCAAGTCAGGAAATAGAAGTACCCTAGCTGAATTCGTGAGAATTCAGTGCTTTGGCCTTTCCGTTCTGCGATTTGGCCTTTCAGGTTGGTCGGGGGCAAGTCCCGAACGGATGGGCTAGCGATACTGTTGTTCGGAACAAAAAAGACTTGAAATAAATCAGAAAGAAATATCGAAACTGTTATTTGTCGCACAGCCCAGGCAGAGCCTGCAAGTCAGTGGGTTCCAAGGCAGAGCCCTGGAACCAGTCAAACCAGTCAACGAGTCAAACCAATCAACGAGTTACAACGACATTTACGGCCAATTTGAGCGAAAAACTTTCAAGTTTTCGGGAATTTCTTTGAGTGGGCGAAACGTACACGATTGAAACGTGTTACAAGAAGAATTGGCCAGGGCTCTGGGTGCCGGGTCTGTCTCTCTCTTCACGTTCATCTCTCCTGAGGTTAACCAAAATGCGAATCAGTCGTGCGTTGTCAAATTTCTTACTCGTCGGCTGCATCGTAGCGGTTGCAGTTCCCTGCACATTTGGCCAAGGAGGGGGTGAACGCCCAACTCGTGGGACCGGTGGCGGTGGCCCTGGTGGCGGTAGAGGTTTCGGCGGTGGTGGCATGGGCGGATTCGGCGGTGGCGGAGGTATGGCTGCACTTGTTGCAATGAAAGAAGTCCGCGATGAGCTCAAAATAGACGAATCACAAGCCAAGGACTTAGAAGCCGCCACAAAGGAGATGGGGGAAGAAATGCGAACTCAGATGTCGTCGATGTTTGGCGGTGCTGGCGGTCGAGGTGCAGGTGGACCTGGAGGCGGTGCCGGCGGACCTGGAGGCGGTGCGGGCGGACCCGGAGGTGGTGCGGGCGGACGGGGAGCGGGTGGACCTGGAGGATTTGACATGGAAAAGGTGCGAGAAGCCATGACGGAGCTACGCAACAAATCCGAGGATAAGCTGAGTGATATCTTGGATCCAATCCAAATGGATCGGCTGGTAGGATTGCATATTCAAAAAGACGGAGTTCGGTCGTTCAGCAGCAAGACGGTTGCGGCGCGCCTGAAAATCACCGCAGATCAGAAAACCAAAGTTACCGCACTGGAGACTAGTGCCGGTGAGGAAATGCGAGCAGCTATGACTCCGGGAGCCGATTTCCGCGAGGTAATGGAGAAAGTACGCAAGGAAAGCGATGAAAAAACCATGGCTGTGTTGACTGCTGGTCAAAAAGCCGAAATGGAGAAAATGAAGGGTGACAAGTTCGAATTCCCGGCTCAACCAGCTCGAGGTGGTGGGCGTGGTAATCCAGCTCCCTAAGGCAACTCGGCGTGAAACCGTTTGATTTCTTTGAAAGAGGCTGGGAGAATCTCCCGGCCTCTTTGCATTTCCCTGGGCTTTGCCTTGCCCTATGCGCACAGGCATGTTACCGAAACGGTCCGCCACGATGAACCAGTCCTTTTTGTTTGCAGCTTGTTTAGTCTCGCATTCAGTTGCTTTTTGCCTATGCGTTCTGGGAGACGAGCACCCCGTCGAAATCTCAAAAGCGGCTCTAAAAATTCATACGAATGGATACGTTTGGGATGGGCACAACGATCTGCCATGGGCTGCCCGCGAACGCAACGACGTTCGTTTCGAAAAAATAGATCTTTGGAACGAGCCAAAACTTCATACAGACATCCCAAGACTTCGGGCTGGAAACGTCGGGGCGCAGTTCTGGTCCGTTTTCGTCCCCTCAAAGACACGACAAGCCGGAACTGCTTTCCAGACCACCATGGAACAAATCGATTGCGTTTACGCAATGGTCAAGAAGTATCCAGATGTGTTTGAAATCCCCGAGCGTTTGTTCTGATACGCCCATCCTTTGTTTACTCCCATGTCTTCCTCATTTGAACCCGCGTCATCGGGTCATCAGTCCTCATCAAAACGACGCGGATCCGCGATTCGTCGCACGCCGCGCG
>JBBRJI010000627.1:0-3999 GCA_038219625.1 Pirellulales bacterium
TCTGTTGTGGCTACACCCATGACGTTACCGCCATCAGCGTACAACTCGAGGCCAAAGTGATTGGCTAAATCCTCTTTGTAGGACTCTCTCATTCCCAACTCCAATCCGGTTTATCCCGGCGCTTTCTCGTGTCCCCAATTCCCTCCAATTCCCTCCCCAATTCCCCCGGTCAACCGTACGTGACGCGGCTTGAGGTGCTCTTTGTCGAAGTTGATCAGTTCGCAGCCATTGTCAACGCGGATGGACAGATCCCTGGTGTACTGCGCTCGAAGGACGGCAAGGATTGGGCCGAGCGGACACCGATTGTTGACGATGCCAAAGTAATACGGCGTGATGCACACATGCGACGCATCGCATGTGGAAACGGACTGGTTGTCATTGCAGGCGACTATGGCGCACGGCTCGCTCGCAAGGAGGCGGCCGGAATGTTTGACGCCGTCCCGCAAGCTGCGGCCAAAGACACGCTGATCGACCTCGCCTTCGGCGTCTTCGTCGGTGGCGGATTGCACGGACTACGAATGTGCAGTACGGATGGGCTTCAGTGGACCGATCGTGTTGACGGCGAAGAAGGCGAACATATCAACAGCCTGATCTTTGATGGCCAGCAATTCGTCGGTATCGGTCAGGGCGCGACGTACACTTCGCCCGACGGAAAAACATGGCAACGCCTTCCCAACGAAAACGCGCCAACTGTCGCAGCGTTCGGCGATGGCGTTTACGTCGGGTCGCTCTGGCCCGGCAAGTTGCTTCGATCGACCGATGGCATCCACTGGAAGTCCGTCTTGGAATTGCTACATCACATCCTGGGGCTGGGATATGGAAAGCTCGGCATCGAGTAATGCGTTCGGAATATTGATTAAGGACCGTTCGATGAATAAGGTTGCTTTCTCGCGGGGCGTCGCTTGCGGTTTCGTTCGAAATGACTATCGCACGACCTTGCTGAGGTGCGACAAGAATGGAATCGCACCGTATCGCCCCTGCAAATATCCCCGTTCAAAATTCTCAGTTTTCCGAGGCTTGAAATCAGTCAAAGGATACACGCACGACACACCCTCTGGGCTTTTCTCGGTAAAGTGGCTTGCTCAACCTGAGCCTGACCCGAGATTGCTTTCGCCGTGGCCAGTCGCTCGGATTCCCAATTGGGTCAAGCGTGTCAACGATCCGCTGAGTGAAAAGGAGATTGACGCGGTCCGGTGGAGCATCAAGCGTGGCAGTCCTTTCGGCGACGAAACGTGGGTTGAGTCGATAGCCCGTCGTTTCGGTCTCGAATCGACGTTGCGTCCACGCGGGCGTCCACGAGTCCGACCGTTTCGTTGCTATTTTTTGACCAATTGATTAGCCTATACACTATCCCACCTAGGCGACGTTCGCCAAATTCCACCAAGTCCGCCATACGCAGTCCTGTCCAAGGAAAGCATCAGTGCTTGTTCCAATGCCACTTTCTAAGACTTCTAACAATTTCGTATGGTCGATGGTTCGAATTGCAAGTTCGATATATGCCCTGGTTTTGCTCGGAAACACTATTTCACTGGGTGAAGACAAACTGGGCGACGATAAACTTGGGGAAAAAGAGGCTTTCTTTGAAACAAAAGTCCGCCCACTTTTGACCAAACACTGCGTCGAATGCCACGGGCCCGCTGAACAGTCCGGTGAATTGCGACTGGACATGCAATCTGCAGTCACAAAAGGGGGAAGTTTAGGGCTTGCCGTTATTCCAGGCGACCCAGAAAAAAGCCCAATCATTCGCGCGATTCATTATAACGATCCGAAGTTTGAAATGCCTCCCAAAGGGAAACTCGGCGTCGATGAAATCGCCATCCTCGTCGAATGGGTCCGGACTGGCGCGGTTTGGCCTAAAGACAAAGAGCCTTCTGCCAATGAATTACTTCCACCGGCTCAACGGATCGATCAGATTCGCGAGTCGCATTGGTCCTACCAACCAATCAAGGAGGTGGCCCCCCCAGAAGTCAAGAACGCACCATGGCCCAAACAACCGATCGACCGATTTATTCTATCCGCTTTAGAATCAAAAGGACTTGTACCCAACAACCCAACCGACCGAAGAAATCTCATCCTGCGAGCATGCTTTACGCTGACTGGATTACCGCCAAGCTATGATGAGGTCAAAGCGTTTGAAGCAGACAAGTCATCGGACGCGTTCGAAAGACTAATCGATCGATTGCTGGAGAGTAAACACTACGGTGAACGATGGGCACGGCACTGGCTCGACTTGGCTCGATTCGCTGAGACCACGGGCTACCAAGCCGGAAGTCGCGACACGCGTTATCCATACGCATATACCTATCGAGATTATGTCATCAACGCTTTCAATGATGACAAGCCATTTGATGAGTTCATCATCGAACAGTTGGCAGCAGACCAACTCGAACTCAACGACGCAAATCGTCCCAAGCTAGCGGCTTTAGGTTTCCTCACCGTAGGCAGAAAATTTATGGGAAACCAACACGAGATCATCGACGATCGAATCGATGTCGTGACGCGCGCGTTCCTGGGGACAAGCGTTGCATGCGCGCGCTGCCACGATCACAAATACGATCCGATTCCGACTGCGGATTACTATTCGCTCTACGGAGTTTTTGCAAGCTGCCAGGAACCTGCGGATCTGCCACTCTTAGGTGAGCCTTCCGCCACTCCTGGTTACGACGAGTTTTTAGCAGCCACTGCGGAAAAGCAAAAGGAAGTCGACAGTTGGCTTGAGAAAAAGCGAGTCTCCACAGAAGAGGAGCTTCGATCCCGTATTGCTGACTATATGATTCACCTGGCGAAGCTAAAGAGTGAGAGCAATCCTAAGAGTGTTAAAAAGATTGGCGATAGGGGGCCATTGCGACCTCGGTCTGTTGCGAGTTGGCAAGAGTTCATGAAGAGCCCAACCACGCAGAGCCACCCCGTTTGGGGTTTTTTGAATCGCTTTGCAGCCTTGCCTCAGGGCACATTCCAAGAGGAGTTCAAGAGCCTTCTCCAAGGACCTCCAGAAGCATTAGCGAGCTTGAATCCAGGCCTTGTAGAATCGCTCCGAGAATCGGCACCAGAATCGATCATGGACGTCGCGCAAACAGTTGGAAAGAAACTAGAGGACATCTTCACCAACTGGAAGGATCTTCGCAAAAAGGACGCCAATGCAACCCGGCTCCCAAACGACAACGATGAAGCGCTGCGTGTCGCTTTGTTTGCAACCGACAATCCGACGACCCTGAACTCGGAACAGATGATTGCGCTGTTGGATCAAGGTGAACGCAATGAATACAATCAGCAACTCGGAAAGATCAAGGGTGTGGAGGCATCGCATCATGGCTCACCCCCACGCGGGATGGTGATAAACGACAAACCCACACCATACGACCCAGTCATTTTTAAGCGAGGACAGCCTGGCAATGCGGGCGAAAGTGTTCCGCGACGCTTCTTGCAGTTGTTATCGCAGGTTGACGGTGGCAAGCCATTCACGAAAGGAAGCGGTCGATTAGAACTAGCGCAAGCGATCGCAAACAAGGACAATCCGCTCACCTCACGCATCATCGTCAATCGAATTTGGCAACATCATTTCGGTGCTGGACTGGTGCCGACCGCCAGCGATTTTGGAGCTCGCGGTGACAAGCCTTCGCACCCTGAATTGTTGGACTACCTAGCCAGCGAGTTCATGAAGGATGGTTGGTCGATTAAGCGATTGCAAAAACGGATCATGCTTTCGGCCACTTGGCAACAATCGAGCGAAGTGCACCGCCAGGGGGAAACGCTGGATCCCGAGAACAGGCTTCTTTGGCACATGCCTCGGCGTCGTTTGGAGTTTGAGCCATTGCGTGACCGGCTCTTGACCGCAACGGACAAACTGGATCGGCGTATCGGCGGTCGATCGGTCATGATTCACGAGGATGCCACGCGTCGCGGGCTCTATGCTTACGTCGACCGGGAAGATATTCCTGGCTTATTGGCCAGCTTCGATCTTCCAAGCCCGGACGCGAGCCAAGCGACCCGCGCTCGAAC
>JBBRJI010000628.1:0-3997 GCA_038219625.1 Pirellulales bacterium
GGGTTGTATCACACTGGTAGTTTTCAGTCTGCAGTTCGCCTTAACAGGACAGTACGATTCGGAAGTGAAACTCTGTCCGGACAAATAGTGTATCTGATTTGCTTCATCGCCCAAGACTCGTTCGTGCTTTGTTGCGGCCGCAAAAACCCAATTAGGAAGGCAGTTTTGCCTTACTTTGCGTTTTGCGTTCCCGCGCACTACGTTAAAGCAGATATGGTGCCAAGCGAAGACTTTTACGAATCCAGGGCGCATTTCAGAAGAATAGACACCACAATGCTCACAGCCATCATTGTCGTTTTTGTCGTCGGATATCTGGCTATCGTTTTCGAACATCAGATTCACGTCAACAAGGCGGCATCGGCCATTTTGACGGGGGTGCTTTGTTGGTCGATCTACGCGATAGGTCATCAGCAGCTTGTACCGCAAGCGGAGTTTCAAGAATGGGAACGCGTCCATCAAAGCAGCCAAAACCATGACGGCCCGCCCGATACTCAGGAAAACATAAAGCCCAAGGCGGCGAGCCACTTACCCGCTACCTTGGAATTCATCACCGAGTATCAATTGCCTAAGGGATTCGTTGAGATCGCTGGCATCCTATTCTTTTTGATGGGAGCCATGACCATCGTGGAATTGGTCGATGCGCACGAAGGTTTCTCCTTGGTAACCCAACGGGTCAGCGCGCGCGACCAAGTCACCCTGCTTTGGATCGTAGGGTGGGTTACCTTTTTTATGTCGAGCGTATTGGACAATCTCACGACCACCATCGTCATGGTATCGTTGCTGCGAAAGCTCATTGCAGAACGTGAGACTCGTTTGATGTACATTGGGATTGCAGTGATCGCAGCCAATGCGGGAGGAGCTTGGACGGCCATTGGAGACGTCACCACCACCATGCTTTGGGTCAAGAACAAAATTGGTGCCGTAGAAGTCATGCAAGACCTATTCTTTGCAAGCTTTGTGTGTTTGTTGGTTCCATTGCTCATGGCTTCTCGATGGATGAAAGGGGAGTTGCCACCGGTTTCGCACGAAAAAAACGAGGACGATGACAAGACGATTGAGCCCTGGCACAGAACATTGTTTTTGGTGCTCGGTCTGTTGGGGCTCATGTCGGTCCCGGTCTTCAAGGCCTACACTCACTTGCCACCTTTCATGGGTATGGTTTTGAGCTTAGGGGTTCTGTGGCTCGCTTCGGAATTCGTAAGTCATTCGATGGATGACAAAACGCGGAGTTCTACAGGTGTCCTGTCAGCCCTGAGGCGTGTGGATATGTCCAGCATCCTGTTCTTTCTAGGGATACTCCTGGCCGTAGGCGCCCTTGGAAGTGTCGGGATCTTGAAAAACCTAGCGGTCATGCTTCAAGACTCCGTCGGAAATCAATCCATTATCGCCATCATCATTGGCTTAGTTTCGGCAGTTGTTGACAACGTTCCATTGGTCGCAGCAGGCATAGAAATGTATCCCGATTTGCCGTTCAACCATTTCTTTTGGATGCTATTGGCTTACTGTGCGGGTACGGGTGGCAGTTGCCTGATTATCGGCTCCGCCGCCGGCGTTGCCGCCATGGGTTTGGAGAAAATTGATTTCATGTGGTATGCACGTCGAATTGCACCTATGGCTCTCGCAGGATACTTTGCCGGAGTTGCAGCCTATTTTCTGCAGCATTGGCTTTTTGGCTAAGCAAATTGTCGCCTTTCGCTCCGCGAAAGTGCGCCTCGTTAACGCACTTTTGCAGAGCAAAAGGCGACATTTGAACAAGCTCAAAACGAATAGCGGGCAGCGAAGCCGCAATCGAGTTTTCGACCAAACGAATCGACAAGATTGGCTTGCGTGATTTCGCAGTTCAAAACACTTTCTGCTCCATGTTGCCCGCTAAGAAACTCGTTGATATCCCGAATCGCGATGTGCGATGAGTGGCCGCTTAACAAGACTGCCCGGCGATCCTCCGAAAGCAATTGCCAACAGTCGTTCAAGAGTGGCAGCAGATGCCGATGGATTTCCCATCGTGTTCCCTTGGCCCCGTGTCCATAAGTTGGCGGGTCGAGAAGGATCGCTTCGTATCGACCATTTCGTTTGAGTTCGCGTTTTACAAACGCCGTCGCATCGTCGACGATCCACCGAATCGATGCGCTGCCCAGATCCGAATAGGCGCAATTCTCTCGAGCCCACACGACGGTTGGTTTCGAGGAGTCCACGTGCGTCACTGCGCAACCAGCTCGAGCGAGCGCCAGCGTTGTCGCTCCCGTGTAAGCGAAAAGGCTCAGAACCCTCATTGGAATGGACGGCTTTGAGTCTGCAGACGATAGTTTTTCTAACAGCCACGGCCAATGCCCCCAATGCTCAGGAAAGACCCCAACTTGCCCAGCAGGTGTCGGCCTAAGTGACATGCGAACGCCGTCGCACTCACAGAACCAATTCTCTTTGGTTGTGGCGATGGGGATGGCTTTGGGGTTGTTGTAGTGCCAATGGTCCGACGATTTGAGTCCGTACGAAAAGTCGGCTTGCTCCCAAAGTCCTGCGTTTTTTTTGGGGGATGTCGCGATCGGACAAGGGCGGTCGACGATCAAGTCCCCAAAACGCTCAAGCTTTCGGCCCTTTCCGAAATCTAGCAATCGATAGTTGGACTCTGCTATGGACATTGAACTCAATTTCGACGATGGACGCGTGCACAGGGACTGGGACTGGGACGGTAGATCTTAGTCTGACGTAGATCAGTCGCTCCGTCGACTGATGTCCACTCAATCCAGCCTAAGAGTTAAGGTTCTTGCGTAGCGGAAGCCGCGTAGGCTTTCGGCGACTTCAAGAGGTAAATCCCGGTGGATTCGTCTTAATCTCCGAAACTCTTGGCGAGTTCCGCTACCCCCAAATTTAGCATGGAAGAAGCACTCGTTTGAGAAGGAAAAAACGCTAGAGGTTAAAACATCGCTGACGGTCAGTCGGCGGAGCGACTGACCTACTTTTTCGGCTGCCGAATGAATTGTGGTTGCCGCGATGGTTCGGATTGAATTGTTGATTCTTCGGATTCTGCGGTTCGTATCGACTTCATTCCGGTTTCCAATAGCGGAGGGATTTGAGTGGTGATTTGTACGGCCGCCCGGCGCTGGTCTCGTTTGGTTTTGGCGGGTGGAACGTAGCCCTGGTCTGGCCAATTCGAGTTCGAATGCGTTGTTTCACCCTTTCGATCGACTCGCTGCAGGTCCGGAGTCCAAACTTGAGGTGCGTTGAACGAAGACTTGTTCTGTGTCAGGTCCGGAGCAACCGGTACCATTGGCACCCGCTCTGTCTTGAGAATGTCGCGAATATCATGCTGAACGTCGTTCCAAGGTACAAGAGTTACCTTTGGTGCCCCAATCAAACGCGATTCGTCACTTGGTTGGTTCCCACGTTGGTCCCGAAATTCCGGGAGGTTTTCCGTTGCGCCCGAAGTACTGGGTACGACAAGTCCTTGGTCACTCCAGAGACTTTTAGGGCCGGTGGCTGACGTTGGCCACGAGGAAGCGGTCGCGGAATGGACGGTCTGGTTGACGGTGTCTGGAAGCGGTCGGTACCAGTACCACGAACTAAAGGCGCCTACAATCAAAACCAGCCAACCGACGATGCGAGGCTGTCTGCCAGGATCGGATGCAACTAGTTGAGTCGTCGGAGGCTTGAAAGCGGCCAAATCGTCTCGTTTTGATTTTCGCGGCATGGAATTCGGAGGCTTGGAATGGAATAGGACCTGCTAGTTCTTTCGCACCCTCCATGCGCGATGAAAACGTCGTTACCGAATTGGCATCCTGCTGCTCTTTCGCTCAATTTTAGAAAATCGGCTAACTGCGTCGAACAAATTGAGCAATTCAAAAAGGGACCGGTCTGGTTCGATTGTGCAAAATAGGACGTCGTGGACGAGCGAGGCCCTTGGCTCGTTAGGTTCTTGAAAGGACTTGGACAACCGACTTGGGACCTAGGAGGATTTGAAGTACACTGCATCGGAAAGCCAAATACTCGGTTAGGACTTGCG
>JBBRJI010000629.1:0-3996 GCA_038219625.1 Pirellulales bacterium
GACTACTACATTGATCTGCTTTTCTTTCACCGCAAGTTGCGGCGGTTGGTTGTGGTGGAACTCAAGATCGGCGACTTCCGGCCCGCCGACGCAGGGCAAGTGGAGCTCTACCTCCGTTGGTTAGACCGTCACGAACGCCAAGCTGGTGAAGATTGTCCGATGGCCCTAATCCTCTGTGCTGGGGCCAAGAAGGAAACGATCGAATACCTTGATCTAGGCGAGAAAGGCATTCACGTTGCCGAATACCTCACAGAACTGCCGGACAAAGAATTGTTGCAACGCCGGCTGCATGCCGCCGTCGTCCGCGCTCGAGAACGCCTCACCACCGAACCGCAGCCTGCTCCACGCAAGAAAGGGGCCAAGCGATGATCAACGAATTGAAGCCCTACGCGGAATACAAAGACTCCGGCTTGCCATGGCTGGGCACCGTGCCGAGGCATTGGAAGCAAGAACGCGCGAAAGGATTGTTCACGAAAGTTGAACGCCCCGTTCGACCAGAAGACGAAACAATTACGTGTTTTCGCGATGGCACAGTTACGTTGCGAAAGAATCGAAGACTCCGCGGATATACCGAGGCTATTTACGAACTTGGATATCAAGGGATCCGTAGGGGTGATCTCATTATTCATGCAATGGATGCATTCGCAGGTGCAGCAGGTGTTTCGGATAGCGATGGAAAGGGCTCGCCAATTTATGGGGTGTGCACGCCCAAGTTATACGCGAACCCGCATTATTACGCCTTTGTCGTTCGGGAGATGGCACGTTCGCAGTGGATACTTGCTCTTTCAAGAGGCATTCGCGAGCGCTCCACAGATTTTCGCTTCGAGTCGTTCGGTAGGCAATTTGTTCCGTATCCCCTGCCCGACGAGCAAGCGGCGATTGTGCGGTTTTTGGATCACGCGAACGGGAAGATCGAGCGGGCGATTCGGGCGAAGCGGAGTTTGATCGCGCTGCTCAACGAGCAGAAGCAGGCCATCATCCACCGCGCCGTTACCCGCGGCCTCGACCCCGCCGTGAAACTCAAACCCTCCGGCATCCCCTGGCTCGGCGACGTGCCGCAGCATTGGGAGGTGCGACGGAACTCTTATCTTTTCGATGAACGAAATGAGCGAGGCCGGACGGGCCTTCCCATTCTGGTAGTGTCGCTACGAACTGGCGTGACCCAAGGCCAGGACTTCAATGAAGATGGACGCGAGAAGCGGCTCATCGCGGACGTAACAAAGTACAAGTTCGCGGACAAGGAAGATATCGCCTACAACATGATGCGCATGTGGCAGGGAGCCGTCGGGGTTGTTCCTGTTCCGGGAATGGTCAGCCCGGCCTATGTCGTTGCCAAGCCCCGGTCTGGCGTTCTCAGCGGATACTATGATCTCCTTTTCCATACCAACGAATGCAAGAACGAAGTGAACCGTTACTCTCGCGGAATTGTGACGGATCGCAATCGGCTCTACTGGGATCAGTTCAAGCGACTTTTTTTTCCATTGCCTCCGTTCGCGGAACAGCAACAAATCGTCACGTGGATCGAAGAATCAACAGCAACCTTAAACACTGCCATATCCCGTGCCGAGCGTGAAATCGAGCTCCTCCGAGAGTACCGAACGCGGTTGACGGCGGACGTAGTGACGGGCAAGCTGGACGTGCGCGAAGCCGCCACCAAGCTCCCCGCCGAGCCAAATGAAACCGCTGAAGAACTCGATCAAGAAGAGGCATTGGACGAGATCGATTCTGAGGAAATCGAAGCATGAATTTCGACATCCATGACCGAGTCGGAGATGAATACAAACCGACAACTCCGGATTTCGACCAAGCTGAGATCGAGAAGAGAATAAGCCTTGGGAGCAAATCAAGTCGTAAAAAGCTTTCTGCACAAGAAGAGGCCGGATGACGAAGCCACCAGCGAATCCAAAGATCTACCATATCACTCACATCGACAATTTACCCAAGATTGCCGAAGCGGGCTGCCTATGGTCGGATCGACGTCGATTGACGCATGAGGTTGACGTTAATGTAATAGGCATGCCTACAATCAAACAGCGTCGCCTGGAGCGAATTGAAGTCAAGTGCAATCCTGGAACATACGTGGGCGATTACGTTCCGTTCTATCTATGCCCGCGATCGGTTATGCTTTACATATTCCATCGCAACAATCATCCCGATTTGCCATACAAAGGTGGCCAAGATCCAATCGTCCATTTGCAAGCTGACTTGAACGCTTGCGCAAAATGGGCAAGCCAAAACGGGATTCGTTTTGCATTTTCAAACAGCAATGCTGGCTCTTTTACGGCCGATTTCTTCTCGAAAAAGTCTGACCTCGAACAAATAGATTGGGACGCAGTGAATGCAAGAGACTTCCAAGACCGACAAATTCAGGAACGAAAACAGGCTGAGTTCCTAATATTCGACTCGTTTCCGTGGCCCCTGGTAGAACATATTGGCGTCTTCAACCAGAATATAGCCGCACTTGCCAATGAGGCGATCCAGTCATCGTCACACCGACCGACGATCCAAGTCGAAAACGGCTGGTACTTTTAATTCAACACAAATAACTATGATCCAAATAATCAAAGGCGACATACTGAGCGCAGATGCGGAAGCACTGGTCAACACAGTCAATTGCGCTGGTGTGATGGGGCGCGGTATCGCTTTGCAGTTCAAGAAGAAGTTTGAAGAGAATTTCAAAGTCTACAAAAAGGCATGCGATGCTGGCTTTTTGCGTCCTGGAATGATGCTAGTCCATGATTACGGTAGTTTGTTCAATCCTCGCTATATCATCAATTTTCCAACCAAGGACCATTGGCGTGCGAACAGCAAAATAGAGGACATCGAATCGGGACTAGTTGCACTTGTCCTAGAGATTCGAAAACGGGGTATTAAATCGGTTGCAATTCCTCCACTTGGTTGTGGATTGGGTGGACTCAGTTGGAGTCAAGTTCGTCCTCGTATTGAAGCGGCTTTGAACGAGCTGACCGACGTACAGGTTCTACTATTCGAACCGGCAGGAGCGCCTGCCGTTGAAGCGATGACAAAGCGAATCAAGATACCGAACATGACTGTAGGGCGAGGGGCCATGATCGGTTTGATGCGTCAGTATTTGTCAGCCGTAATGGATCCATTCATTACCCTGTTGGAAGTGCACAAGTTGATGTACTTTCTAACCGCATGCGGAGAACCCATTCCAAGGCTCAATTTTCGAAAAGGGCCATATGGGCCTTATTCTGAAAACCTGAGGCATGTGCTGAACGATACAGAGGGATACTTTACGCGAGGCTTTGGCGATGGAGAGGATGATCCTAACAAGCCAATAGAGCTTCTTCCAAATGGAATTGAACAAGCAGAAGCATTTCTGGAAGATCGCGAGGATACTAGGCAGCATCTAGAGAAAGTTTCGGATTTGATAGCCGGCTTTGAAACACCGTACGGAATGGAATTGTTGGCGACCGTGCATTGGGTTGCGAGCCGAGATGGCGCGAAGGATTCGAATGAAGCATTGAGATTGGTGCATGCATGGAGCGATCGCAAAAAAGGGCTTTTTCCACCTCGCCATGTTGAATTAGCTTGGAACGTTCTCCATCAAAAACAACTTCTTCCGAGTTAGTGCATGTCACAAGAAGCCGAGCAACAAGAATCTACTGTTCAAGAAAAAGGTCCTGGCTACATTCCTCGTCGGGTAACTGATACGAGCGAAGGTGGACTCGAGACGTTGATCGTCAATGGCTTGATTCGCAACGGTTGGCAAGCTAGTGACAGCCAGAGCTACGACCGGGGTTATTGTGTCGATCTGGTGCATCTCTCTCAATTCTTAAAGGCGACTCAGCCTAAGGTCGCTGGGGAATTGCAACTGGATAGCGAAAACCCGGTTCGGCGGCAGTTTTTAGCGCGCCTGAATAACGAACTAGCAGCTCGGGGCGTCATCGAAGTCCTAAGACATGGCATCAATCATGGTAAACACGACACGATTCTGTTCTACAGCTCACCGTCTGTCGGCAACGTGAAAGC
>JBBRJI010000630.1:0-3987 GCA_038219625.1 Pirellulales bacterium
CTTAAGCGTATCGGACAACTCTGTATCCGTTGACGCGGACTTCTCCATACCGCATATAAGTCCTCCTGCAAAATTGCATATCGCTCCCAAAGGTTGGTTGATCTCATGCGCAAGGGCACTCGCTATTTTCTGAATCTCTTCAGTTCGATCGGAAAGAGAACAAAACGAAAGAACGAACCCCGAATGAGCTCCGGATGAATCTGACAGGACGGAGAGAACCATTCGAACGGGAATCGGACTCAAATCGACTTTGGACGGTTTAAATTGACAGTCTCCTTGCCAAGTTCCTACAAGACGGATTTGTTGCTGAAAGCTCTGCTGATCGATCGGAGATAACGAAACCAGATCAACGATGGAACTGCCAAGTGCAGCGGATGGCGGAATACCGGTCAATTGTTCCGAAAATCGATTCCAGTAAGTCACCGAGCCTTTGGTATCCGTCGCGACGATGCCGTGATGGACAGCTTCCAAGAGTCGTAGTTCCAGAGCCATATCATGGTTCCTGGAAGTCATTCCTTTGTATGCGTCGGTCATAGTCTCTCGACTCGATCTGCGGTCATGCGAAGACAAGTCGCTACTAGCAATTCTATGGCAGGAATCCACGAAGACACCTCAGTCCCCAATGCAATTTGGTCCTCGATCGCACTTGCTAGAGGCGTGATTTCGTGAAAGCCGTAGCTACCACAAGCGCCCTTCAAATGGTGAACAAGAATACAAAGCTGTTTGGCATCGTTTCGATCCATGGACCGGCGAATCGAGTGGACTCTAACTGGAATGTTCGCCACAAACTCGGAAACGAGTTCGGCGTAGTCTGGATCATCGACGAGTGTGGACCGAATCGGCATTAACAACATAAACCATTTCTCTGCATCGTTGGCTATCATCTGATTAAGTAAGACTTTCCTACTGCCTACAATTACTCACAAATACCCTGACGGCAAGCAAGTAAATTCCGCAATTGGGTTTACCGAACTGAATGGGCTGTTCTTTTGGTATTCCAACTCGAATCCGTAAAAAACCAGGATGAATTGTGAACAATAACGCAATCGTATACGTCGTTGACGATGACGATGGGATGAGGGAATCGATGACTTTTGTCTTGCGAAAAGCCGAGATTGCCTCTCGAGCATTTTCTTCGGGACAACAATTTTTGGAAAGCTGGGATGGATCCAACCCAGGTTGCCTAGTGGTCGACTTTCAGATGCCGGAAATGTCGGGTTTGAAGTTGGTCCAAGAGGTCCGCAGTCGATTTGGTATGGTTCCATTCTTGCTGGTGACGGGATATGGAACGGTGGCGATGGCGGTGGAGGCGATGAAAATGGGGGCGATCACCGTGATCGAAAAACCGTTTCATCACGACCTGTTTATCGACACCGTACGGAAAATGATTGCCTTCGAATTGAAACGACGCGATCAATTGAACTGGCAGTGTCAAGTTGCGGAGCGGATGCAATTGCTGACCGTTCGGGAACGCGAAATTGCGGAACTCGTTGTTGCTGGCAACTTGACGAAACAAATAGCCAAATTGCTTGGTATTAGCACCAAGACGGTGGAAGTCCATCGCAGTCGCATCACCAAGAAACTTAGGGTGGAATCGGTGGCTCAGCTCGTCAGGATGGTGATGGACGTGCAAGCGGCTCATGGGGAGCAATAGCATTCCGTGATTTGAGTTCGTTGATCTACCGACGCATAGCGATGAGAATGGTCAACGGCCCAGATGGCGATTGGAACAGGACCGTTTCGATTTCCACGTCCTGTTTGAAGGAAATCCTGTAGTCTTTGCCGCTTACGGTTGTGGGTAATCCCAACACTACGCCGGGCAAGTCCAATCGATCTTTGGCACCTCCGCCAATCATGTTTGCGAGCTCGCCAACCAGATCGAGAATGTCGCCATTGATGGTCGATGGTCGTTCGCCGATGAATGCTTCTGCCGCGGCAAACGCTACCTCTTTGTCCAAGCTAACAACAATGGTGCCTTCGATGGAGCCGGCTAAACCGATGACCCCGGTTACGTCGTGACCAGGCGGAAACGCATCGACTCTTTCGGCGGATTGGACTTCGATTTCCCAACCGAGCATCGTTTTGAAAACAAACGTGGTGCTGGCGATGAAGTGCCTCAAATAGAGACTTTGTGTTTCAAGCAAATTGGACATGAGCGCGTACTATGGTGATTGGTATAAAAAGTTGACACGCTCGGTGGATCCTGAGCATTACTTGCAACACATTTCCACGATTAGAATTGATGTCAGACCAAGCGAAAAGCTAAGTCAAGTCACCAATGGGCGCCTAATCTGCTAATGCGGAAGTTTGCATTCATTAATCGTAGTGGGCGTCATTCGGCAGCGGCCATAAGATCCTTTTGCACACCTGCAGTGTGCGACCTAATGTGTATCCTCCCTATAGCGGTTGTGTGCTCAAAAACACATCTTTTTTTGGTGGTTAACCGACGTTTTTGTCGCTGGATTCCTTTGCCATTCGGTGCTTTTCTGCATGTCCCTGGCTTTACGCCAGGGTTTATGACCATCTATTCTAGAGGGATGGTAAATATCCCCCGAGTAAAACTCGAGTAAAACTCGAGTAAAACTCGGGGGCATTTCATCGCCCAAAACTAGAAAGCCATGCGGCTCTAGGGGCGGGCGACGCGGGGATTTTGGGTGTTGCCACCCCGACGGATAATTTCGTGCCCATGCGGCGATTTGGCCCTTCGTTTCTAGGGGATTTATGGGAGACTTTCTTCAGTTGCATTTTGACCTCTGAGCTCGGTTACCTCCCGTCCCCTGAACGGTGAGCCAAAGCGATTTCGAATGTTTTTGAAGAATAAAGACCTCCCCACTTCTAACCGTCTTGACCCGCTGCCCGCTTGGGCTCGTGCCACAGCTGAATTTGTGAGAATTCAGAATGGCTCCAGACTCTCACGAATTCAGCTTATAGCCCTGTTTTGCGTTTTGGGTTGCGCACCGCAAGAGCTGGCTTATCGGTCCAATGTACTTCATGTCGCCAGCCTGTCTCCTGAATCGTCCGATCAGCAGATCGAGGAAACGGGGCGTACGGTCCAAAATTACGTTACCGATCTGTTTGGAACTCCTGATTCCCCCAAGTGGCCAATGGGTATCGAAGCGGCCGTCGACCTGGAGAAAGTCACGCGGGCGGCTGGTCCCGTTGGACGAAACGAAGCCAAGATAGAACGAGGCCTCTACCGAAAACATTGCGTCCAATGTCATGGCACGACGGGAGATGGAATGGGGCCAGCCTCTGCCTTACTTGCTCCCTACCCACGAGATTTCAGACGAGGTTCCTTCAAGTTTAAGTCGACACCCATCGGCAAAAAACCAACGCACGCCGATTTGGTTCGAACGCTGGAGAACGGGCTGCCCGGTACCGCTATGCCGGCCTTTAATACACTCAACCATTCAAAAGAGTTCGCAGAAGACGTCGATGCCCTAGCACACTACGTTCGATTTCTGTCCATTCGCGGGGAAGTGGAACGTCGTCTCACCGCTGCCATCCTAAACGAAGAGATCCTAAACGAAGAGATCGATAGCGAATTGCCTAGGACGATCGCTTCCAAGGTAGCTGAGAGCTGGGCTTTGGCTAGTACTTTCGCAGTAACCCCCCCGAACTTAAGCTTCGCGATCACTTCCGAAGAGCGACTCGCAACGATCGAGCGAGGGAAAACGGTTTTTTTGAGCGAACTGACAGCCTGTTCCAAGTGTCACGGGATAGCGGGCGACGGCAAAGGGAGTTCCCAGGATTTTGATGACTGGACCAAGGATTGGACCATCCGAGCGGGTATCGACCCCGCGAAAAAAGCAGAGTGGAAACGGATGAAAAAGTTTGGGATCCTCAAACCCGTCATCGATAGTCCGCGAAACCTGAACCTCGGTGCATTCCGAGGCGGTCCCACGCGCGAGGACATCTACCTTCGAATTGTTCTCGGTATAGAGGGGAGTCCCATGCCCGCCATCGCTCGAAAAGAAAATGACAATC
>JBBRJI010000631.1:0-3983 GCA_038219625.1 Pirellulales bacterium
ATATAGAAACGAGGTATCTTCCTGAATCTGGGGAAGTCATGGTCCTGGCGATGGAGATGGAGGAGCAGGCCTTAAGCGAACGATGCTTTGGAATGGCCATGGAGTTGATCGATTCAAACGACCCATTGGTGGACTTTCCGCTCGGTGTTAAAGTTCGCGAACTGTTTGACTTCGCCGACGACGTGCGATTGGGGCCAAGTTCGCGAGCGATCTTGCGTGCTGCCCGGCGACGCAATATCCCTTACACGCGACTGAACAGTGGGTCTCTGGTCCAGCTTGGCGAAGGGAAAAACCAACGTCGGATTTGGACTGCGGAGACGGATGCAACCAGTGCCATTGCCGAAGCCATCGCAAGCGACAAGGACTTGACCAAGCGATTGCTGCGCCAGGTAGGGGTGCCAGTACCGCACGGGCGGGCTGTCAGCAGCGCTGAAGATGCCTGGGTCGCTTCTCAAGAAATCGGATTTCCAGTTGTCGTGAAGCCCTGCAGCGCCAATCATCAACGCGGAATCTCCATAGAGTTGACAACCAAAGAAGAAATCATGAAAGCCTATGATTTTGCGGTGGAAGCCGGCGAAACGGACGACATCTTGGTGGAGCAATATGCCTTAGGCCAGCATCATCGATTGCTCGTGGTTGGCAACCGGCTAGTGGCGGCAGCCAAGGGACATAGCGAATGCGTAGTTGGAGACGGCACCCTTACGATCAAAGAACTGGTTGCCATTGTCAATTCCGATCCAAGGCGTGGCGAGGCTTACTCGGACCAGTTAGGGACATTGCTTCTAAGTGCACCGGCGATTATCGAACTAAACAAACAAGGGCTCACGGTTGATTCTATTCCAGAAGCTGGCCGAACCGTTGTTGTACGGCGAACGGGTGATTTGACAACGGATTGTACGGATGAAGTGCATGCAGAAACCGCCGAACAAGCGGTTATCGCAGCCAGGGTCGTCGGATTGGATATCGCCGGTCTGGATGTATTAGCCACCGACATCAGCCGTCCACTACAAGAACAAAAGGGAGCTGTGGTCGAAGTCAACGCAGGACCGTCTCTATCACCGCATGTATCGCCACTTTATGGCAAGCCGCAAAAGGTTGGTGATGCCATCATGAATATGCTTTTTCCGGAAGGGCAACATGGACACATCAAGATCATTGGAATCGTTCAATCACCATCTTCGGATTTATTGGTGCAGCAGTTTGCTGAGCAGTTGAGACTTCGCAACATCGACTTCGGAATGGTAAGCCACAGCCAAGCGGGATTCAACGGACGCATTGTTGATACGGGCTGCGTCAATGATGAGACGCGAGTGATCGCACTGCTCTGCAATCCCATTTTGAGTGCCGTCGTCGTGCACGTGGATTTGATTCAATCCGCGCTGAATGGTGTTCCTGCACCGCGTTTTGATCGACTACTCTTCGCAAGCGATTCGGTGAAGGAAGAGCAAGTAAACGAAGCATCGGCTGGATTACGAGCCGTGTTGAATGCCGTCCCTGGCACAGGTTCCATTTTTGGAGATCAACTTCATCCGGCTGCTTTTGCCAACATAATGAAGTGGAAGCATCCGTCGAGCGTAGCCAGAAACACGTTAGATAAGGCGTTTGAAATTAAATTTGCGTAAAGGCCTTTAACGTTTGAAATCCATCCTAAACCCAAGCCCAAGCCTTAACCGTTCGGTTAACCATATGCTCACGATTGCCATCGCGCTCGCAGTTTCGCAACTCCAATTTGCCCAAGCCACAATCGAGCCCACTCCGAGCGATGGAGTCGCGGCGGACCTAATTCAAGTCGTCCAAAAACAATCGGTAGCGTGGAACCGTGGCGATCTTGCCGAGTTCATGTCCCCCTACTGGAAGGACGAGCGGTTGACCTTCAGTTCAAGCGGAAAGACAAAGCGAGGTTGGCAAGCGACCTACGAGAACTACAAGAAAAACTATCCCGATAGCAAGACGATGGGGAAGTTAACTTTTTCGGAACTGGAGACACAAGAACTTGGGCCGGACGCCATGCTCATGCTTGGAACTTGGCATCTAGATCGTGAAGAGCCCGTTGGAGGCAATTTCTCTTTGGTTTGGAAACGTATCGATGGCAAATGGGTGATTGTGCACGATCATTCGTCCGCCTTAAAACCGTGATTAGGCGAGGGGCAGTTTGAAATCTACCTATAAACTGGGTGGCACGCTCTGAGGTACGAAGGGCGTGGTGAATCGCTAGAGTCATTTGCCACACTTCCCACGCCCATCGCTAATCTCTTTGGGCGTGCCACACAGTCCCCATGCCCTTCGCTTTGGGCGTGCCACACGGTGGCCTGGCCTGGTAGTCTTCTGTCTGCCATTCGCCTTCGCAAGTGCCTCTCTCATTTTAGCGATTGCTTTTAGCAACTTTTGAAAAGACTTTGCTGTAGTTCTGTAGCTGAGCGAGGCCCTCGCTCAGCATTACTTAATTCAAACATTCGCTGTATCGATTGGAAACCAGATCCCCCATAGCCAATTCAATAGCATTCTTGGCGGGCCCACCCAGTCGTAAAGAAAATCCCCCATGCCGCTAAATCCGTTGAGGGCGTAAGCAGCGACTAGACCTGCAACTAAAAAATTCATCGAAGGCAAAAACATCCAGCAGAATCGGCGGCCTAACCGACGAATCTCGCTCGTTCCTGTTCGGCACTGGATCGCCACGGCAGTAACGTGATAGCTAATACCAAACCCAAGCACGAGAGACCGAAGCGGTTGAAACAAGATCAGTGAAACGAGCCAAAGCAGGATCGTTGCGGTTGGAACGAAATAAGGTGCGGCCAGCATGATCCAATTGCCTCGGCCAAGCCAACGGACGCGCGAACCCTTGTTTTGATTGGCCCCGTAGCCGATGACCGGATGAAGCATGGCGAATGCCAAGAGCGATTGGGTGAGATCCCGTTCGAGCTCCACAATTCGACGCACAAATGCAGTTTGAGCCAGCGTTGTTCGAGCCAAAAACACGAAAAGCCCAACCCCAATCGCGAACATCAACGCATAGCCAGGGTACGTTTGGATCTGAAAAAACAGCAGCCACCAAGCGTAGAAAGTCAATGGAAGCGTCAAAACGGCAAGGAATGCTGCCGGCCACTTGGTCCATTCCACCAGTCTGTCTATTCGTTTGGAAATCATAGCGAACGCTAGTGTAATCACTTCGTGTGCAACCTTGACCACCCATTGACCTTGGAATTTAATGCAAGACCGTTAAGCTTTTGGTTAAAAGGCAAGATAGTGTTTCGCAGTCGTCCGCTTATTATTCAAAATCGATCGCAAATGAATCGATCGCAAATGAGAGTTGTCCATGAAAACGGTTGAGCATGATGTTGTGGTCTTGGGTGGTGGTCCAGGGGGGTACGTGGCCGCCATTCGTGCTGCTCAGCTTGGGTTGAATGCGGCCTGTATCGACGAAAACCCCAAGTTTGGTGGTACGTGTCTCCGCATCGGTTGCATTCCAAGCAAAGCTCTTTTGGAATCTAGCCACCTTTACCACGACGCCAAGGGCGGATTGTCCAACCACGGAATCGTCGTTGGCAACGTGCAGCTTGACCTTGCAACCATGATGAAACGCAAGGATCAAGTGGTCCAAACTCTGACCGGTGGCATCGATTTGCTCTTCAAAAAAAACAACGTGACTCCGTACCGTGGTAAAGGTCAGCTTCGCGACGCGAACTCGATCGTTGCCCAAATTGGGGATGAAACCGTACTTCTCAAAGCCAAGCACATTATTCTAGCCACTGGCTCCCGTCCTGCTTCCATGCGTGGCGTCGAGGAAGATGGCGACTTGATCGGAAATAGCACCGCGGCACTCGCCTATCCAACGGTCCCAGAACACCTGACAGTTATCGGAGGCGGCTACATCGGCCTGGAATTGGGAAGCGTTTGGAACCGGTTGGGGAGCAAGGTTATCGTTTTGGAGGCCATGGACCGGATGCTTCCAGGCATGGACCAAGAATTGAGCCAACTCGCATTCC
>JBBRJI010000632.1:0-3981 GCA_038219625.1 Pirellulales bacterium
AAACGGCGGGGCCATATCTGACAGCTACACAAGTACCCGATATTCATTTCATGTTTGCATCGCTGACCGCTCTCCGTCCGATTTATTCGGGCGGAAGCAACGTTTAAGGACGTTGCTTCCGCCGGACGAGTCCGACGGAGAGCGATCACTCTGCGAACTTTTCGCGTTGGTAGCTGACAGATGCTGCCCCGCCGGTTGAAAACCGACGGAAGCAAAATGAATCGCTTTGCCAGTCTGTGCCAACAGGCGAAGTGGAAGAAAAGATGCGCAATCCAATTGCTCCCGCAATACCAGTTTTTTAACAGCCCAGGCTTGTCCCCCACCAACCTTGTTTTGGCGTACTAATGGCCGGCACACGCGAGGGGAACGGGCGTTGGGACGCCGAATTGTAGTACGCCAAAACGCATCCGACGAAGAAAAGCCCCGAACGGATGGGCTGTTGGAATGATGTGAATTCTTAGGAATTCCGTTGCCACGGGCTACGAATGTTGGGGTTTTTCCCAAGAATCGGGATATTCAAACGGATTCAATTACTGAAAAATGGAGTTTGGTAATTCTCTTCCACTCAAAAACCAAACGCGTGGCGTAAAGTTTGACGGTCAAATAGATTTTCATTCCCAATAGGGTAACGGCATGTGCGGGATTGTTGGCTACGTAGGCAAAAAAGAAGCGACACCTTTCCTGGTTGGCGGTCTGCGACGGCTTGAGTATCGCGGATACGACAGCGCTGGCATCGCCACATTGCCGAGCTCAGGAGGGGCGTTTCAACTCAATCGAGCGGTCGGAAAGATAGACCGCTTAGCTGAGTTGCTGGCACTATCTCCAATGACCGGCTTCACGGGCATAGGCCACACACGCTGGGCAACGCACGGGCCCGCCACCACAGAAAACGCTCACCCACATCTTGGTGGGCGCGGTCTGGTGGCTGTTGTGCACAATGGCGTGATCGAGAACTACCAGGTTCTGAAAGAAGCTCTGATTGAAAAAGGCTATATGTTTCAATCGGCGACCGATACGGAAGTCATTTCGCATCTGGTAGCCGACAATCTCAAAATTCTGCTCGATTCGCCCGCGAGCACCGATTCCAAGGCAACGCATGCCAACGAAGGGCCGAATGCCGTGTTTGTGGAAGCGGTTCGGGCAGCTTTGCCCTTGCTGCGTGGCACGTATGGTTTGGTCGTTATGTTTCGAGACCGGCCCGACTTGTTAGTGGCCGCTCGATGTGGCAGCCCGTTGGTGTTAGGAGTTGGGCGAGGAGAACAATTCATCGCGAGCGATAGCTCTGCTTTGATCGGCCATACCGAGCGAATCATCTATTTGGCGGACCATCAAATTGCAGTGGTCACTCGCGACTCCATTCAAGTTGTCCATCGGGATCAAGGTCGTATACGACCGGAAGTGCGAGTACTCGAAAATCGTCACCAAGAGGTGTCGAGCGAAGGATTCCCACACTTCATGCTCAAAGAAATATATGAGCAACCAACCTCGCTTCGAAATGCGATGCGAGGACGGCTGGATCGGGAAAGCGCCACTGCGAAGTTTGGAGGACTTAACCTAACGCCTGCACAGTTGCGCAAAGTCAATCGGCTGATCCTGACCGCTTGTGGGACGTCGTGGCACTCTTCTTTGGTTGGAGAGTATCTCATCGAGGAGTTTGCTCGAATGCCTGTCGAAGTGGAGTATGCGAGTGAACTGCGATATCGCAATCCGCCTGTGGACCCCGATACGTTGATATTCGGAATTACTCAAAGCGGCGAGACCGCCGACACTCTGGCTGCACTCCGCGAGATGAAGCGAAAAGGCCATCATACTCTTGCCATTTGTAATGTCATCGGCAGCAGCATTGCGCAAGAGGCCGACGGCGGAATCTACCTGCACGCGGGTCCGGAAGTTGGAGTCGCATCCACCAAAGCGTTTACATCTCAACTGTGTGTCTTAACCATGCTAGCGCTGTACTTTGGTCGGCTTCGGCATTTAAGCTTCGAAGCTGGACTGCGCATTATCGATCAATTGGAGAACCTACCCACCGCGGTCGAACATGCGTTAGGCTGTGACGCTCAAGTCAAACGGATTGCAGAGAAATACAAAGACGCTACGAATTTCTTGTACTTGGGCCGCAATTACAATTTCCCAACCGCCCTCGAAGGCGCGCTCAAGCTAAAGGAAATTAGCTACATTCACGCGGAAGGCTATCCGTCTGCCGAAATGAAACATGGACCAATCGCATTGGTAGATGAACACACTCCATCCGTCTTTTTGTTGTCGAGATCGAATGTTTACGACAAAACCATGAGCAACTTGCAAGAGGTCAAGGCTCGACGCGGGCCTGTGATTGCGGTCGTCGATCAAGTGGACAGCAAGTTGGATGGATTGGTGGACGACATTATCGAGATTCCGTACGTCGAAGATTTTTTGCAACCCATTGTTGCAACCATTCCTTTGCAACTCTTGGCGTATCACATTGCAGTCCTTCGCGGGTGCGATGTCGATAAGCCAAGAAACTTGGCGAAAAGCGTTACGGTTGAGTAGACTCCGATCGAGTCTATTCGCAGAATGCCGAGCCGATTGAACCCCGCAAGCTGTAGAAGTTAGAAAACAACATGAAAAAAGATGATTTAAGTTTGTCCTACAGCGCTCGCAAGGCGTTGACCGTTCATTTGGGCGAAAGCGCTGGCAATGAAATTGCATCGCTTCTACAGCGAATGGCCGCCCAAATCGAAGAGTTGAAACGCAACAAAGTTAGCGTCACTCAAGTTATCCCAAACGCAAACAAGCTGGACCCAACGATTCAAGCTCTTGAGAGCGAGACGTTTTAGGCAAGGGCAGATTGAAATCTACCTGTAAATTGGGTGGCACGCTCTGAGATTCATTTTGCTTCCGTCGGTTTTCAACCGGCGGGGCAGCATCTGTCAGCTACCAACGCGAAAAATTCGCAGAGTGATCGCTCTCCGTCGGACTCGTCCAGCGGAAGCAACGTCCTTAAACGTCGCTTCCGCCCGAATAAATCGGACGGAGAGCGGTCAGCGATGCAAACATGAAATGAATATCGGGTATTCGCTGTAGCTGTCAGATATGGCTCCACCGGTTGCAAACCGACGGTAGCCAAACCTATGTCAATATGGACCTGCAAAATTTGCGAAGAACAAAAACGGAAGTGAAAATACTTCTTAGATTCGATCGCAATAGCAAATTTTTAACAGCCCAGCGTTGCCCAAGGCTATGTTGAACAAGGCCTTTGGCCCTAAAACCAAGTACACCCGAAATCACGGATCTTTAAAAAGCGGAACTTTAAAACGCGTGAGCAAAAGGCGACAAAGTCGCAACTGTATTCACAGGAATTCAACTACGGTAAGTCAATCTTCCGCCGCTCGCTTTACATCCAATCTTCGTCGGCAAAGATCGAATCAAGCGAACTTTCCGCACGATTTGATTTGGCTACCCAACCAGCTAAATAGCTTTCCAGTGAATCATCCGATTCCTCGTTTCCGCTTGCTGTTGCTAATGCAGGACCATATCGAAGCGACTCTCCTGCCACCGCAGAAACAGCCAAGTCAATTTGCCCTTCATCGCTCGACCGGTACTCGAATTGCTGAATTCCGATGATGATCTCTTCCTTGGTCGGAGTCCGCACGATTTCTTGGCTATAACCAAGATTCGCCATGGACGACTCACCTTCACCAGCCCCAGCATTTCCACGCTCATTGATGAAATTGATGAGCAACAGTATGTCGAGCGGATCGATTGAACCGTTCCCGTTCGGATCCAAATAAGGAGGTGTTGGAAGCATCGATGGGAGCACTCTCGCACCGTTGAAATTGATGTCGTTGACCAAAATCAGGACATCGATGGGCGAAATACTTCCGTCCCCATTCACATCTAAATTGTTGGATGGATTCTGATGAATCGAACCACCTACGATTATCGTGACGGTTGCAAGATTGCTTGCGAGGCCGTCGTTGTCCAGCACCGAATACTGCAAGG
>JBBRJI010000633.1:0-3976 GCA_038219625.1 Pirellulales bacterium
CTGCAGCCAGCATGGCCTGTCATGAACAAGTCGTATTCGCTCTCGTTTGGGTTTGGGTAGCCCATCAAGCCACCGCGTTCACGGATCGTTTTGAATTCGTGATAGCGGCCGGTAACCAGTTTGTGCGGATAGATCTGGTGCCCAGTATCCCAAATGAGTCGATCCTTTCGAAAGTCAAATACACTATGCAGCGCGAGACAAAGCTCCACGACGCCCAAATTCGAAGCAAAGTGTGCCGTCCGAGTTGCAAGAAGGTTGCAAAGCACATCCCGGATCTCCACGCCAAGCAATTCCAACTCCTGTGTGGACATGTGTTGAAGCGGTTCGGCGGACTCTAATTTGGCAAGCATTTCGTGCATAGAGTTTCTAGTGGCTCCTATCCGTGATGTATCGTGCAAGTTGTTTCAATGGCGACGAGGCTGGACCAAAGGCATCCACAATCGAAATCGCTCGTTCAACTAATTCTAGGGCTCGTTCGCGACTTGCCCCAATACCATATATCCCTGGAAAGGTCAGTTTGCCTCGCTGGCTGTCTTTTCCGGTACGTTTCCCAGTGTTTTCGCTCGTACCCTCCACGTCCAGTAGGTCGTCCACAATTTGGAAGGCAATTCCGATGCAATCTCCATAAATAGCCAGTTTTTCCAATTCGTCCGGTGATGCGTCGGCTGCCAAGCCCCCAAGAACCACCGAAGCCTGGATCATAGCTCCGGTTTTTCTAGCGTGAATTGCATGGAGCATTTCAACCCCGCCACCGTGTTTTTCCGCGCGAAGATCGTCGCATTGACCTCCCACCATCCCCTCCGGACCTGCGGCCCTGGCCAAAACGAGGCAGCTTCGAACCGCAATGGCTGGATCGGTATTACCCGATAGGATCGTTTCAAAAGCCAATGCCTGCAAAGCATCACCTGCGAGAATCGCAGTCGCCTCATCAAACTGGATATGGCAAGTTGGGCGCCCACGTCGCAGGTCGTCATCGTCCATGGCCGGCAAGTCATCATGGATGAGCGAATAGCTGTGAATCATTTCTACGGCTGCCGCGTTGGCCATTGCGTTGCAAGTCGAGCCGCCCAAAGCTTCAGCCGAAAGCAAACATAGTATCGGACGGAGTCTTTTGCCAGGCGAAAGCAGGGAATATCGCATGGCTTCGCGAAGCACATCCGGGCAACTTAGAGAGAGTTTTTTCATGCAACTCTCCAACTTGGCGTCAACTTCATTGCTTAACGACTGCCATCGGCCTACCAAGGCAGATGAATCGTTCGTTGGATCGTTCGCGATTTGCACAATATTGATATTGGTCTCAAAGCACTCTGTAGAAGCGGTTGTAAGATTAGACCGACATTGTAGGCGTAAGTGACAAAAAATGAAGTCGGCAGTACCTCAACCTTCCTCATCGTCCTCCCAGGTCTCCGTGATCGCCTCGCCTCGCCCCGTCAAGCCTCGTAGCTTTTCGATTTTCCGCCTGGCTCCGGTCAACTGCTGTTGACAAAAACGCACGTATTCCACGGCTTTTGCATACTCCGACAGCGAAGTTTCCAAGCCCAGCGAATTCCCCTCCAACTTCCGAACAATCTGCTCCAATTGAGTCATAGCAGACTCAAAGGTCTGATTCTCGTCGGTATCACCAGGTTTAATGCGGGCCATCGTGCGGTAGTAGTTTCGTAAGCGATAGTATCCGTAAAACCGTCAAAGTCGGCGGCTTCCTCCTTGCAAACCGTCGTGAAAAACCTAAGAGGGCAACTCGCCATCTCGATGTGACCTATCTGTTTAATTGATCGTCGTGATTTTTCGCCAGCGAATGTTTTCAAACCATCTTATCAATCACCGCAACAATGGCCAACGAGAGGCGTCAACAAACCCAAAAAAGTTATCGGCAAAAACGCCAGGCCACCAAGGTCGCGCAGGCCGTTCCGAACGGTTCGCCTGCCGGTTCGCCGGCCGGTGCTGCTTCCATGGCAGCTCCTAAAACCCCGCCAGCCAGTTTGCCGATCGCGACCTCCAATCCAATCGACATCGGGGTAAGAGCAATCGAAGCAGTTGAAATCCTGCACGATGCGATTCGCGCTGGGGAATCGTCGGTTTCGGGCGCTCACTCCCAGCCTGTTCAAAAAGAGCAGACTGTTCAAAACGAGCTTCTTCAAGAAAACGGGACCGATTGGTCTAAAGCGGTTGACACCAAACTCAACGAACTCATAGAGCGATCAAGAAGCTTTGAACGTGAGCGTCTCGAAATTGAATCCCTGCGGGAGCATCTCAGACAAGCGATTGAAACCGCCGAATCGCGTTTGACATCGACCGACTCCAATGCAGGTAAGTCCCGCTTTCAAGAGCTGGAAACCAAACTGATTGCGGTCCAACAAGAAAACACAAAATTATCGTCGATGCTCTTGCATGCACGAGCCGAGTACCAAGAGCTGCTTGCGTTCATTGAGTCCGAAGCGGTCGACGACGGTGCGTCGCAAGCCGAGTTGCGAACGATTGCTCAAAAGGTTTTGGAAAAAACGGATGCTCGCGAAACGGAACTCGCCCTAGAAGTTTCACAACTGAACGATCAACTGCACTTCCTGCAAAGCGAACTGAAAGAAGCCAAGGGAGTAAACAAGCACTCCGCTCCGAGTGAATCGGAATTGCGTATTCAAGTGGAACAACTGCGAAGTCAATTGTTGGAAGCCAGGCATGAGGCTGTTGAACTGCGCATGCAAAGCAACGACCTAGGATCCCGTTTGGCAAAGTTCCAAGGAGTCTCATCTGGCCAGAAATCCGAAACGCTGACCTGGGAACAACGCAAGGAGGCTTTATTGCAGCAACTGGAGGCGGAAACGCATACCGAAGAGCCGTGTGATCCGCGCAAGGTCCTAGATATCGAAAGGATCGTGGAACAAACCAGCGTCGAGATAAAACGACGAGATCAAGAGATTTCCGATTTAAAGACCTTGATCGAACAACAGTCCATCGCCCACGAAGGGATGTCGATCGGTGTTGGTGCCATTGCGGAAATGATTGAGTCCGATTCGCTTATTGTTGCCGAGAGACTGCGGCTCAAGGAACTTCGAGACGATTGGGAACAAAAGCAGCGGCAAGCGGAAATCGAGATGTCCATGGAAAGAGCCAAACTGGCCCGTGAGCGCCTAGAATTGCAAGAAAAAACCCGCACTTTCCACGACAACAATCCTCCACAAACCGAAGAGGAATTGAAATTCAATAAAGCCAGCACACGAGGTCGATGGCTTGCCCGCCTTGGATTGCGAGATGAATAACGTTGGCCTATTGCCGCCTTTCGCTCCGCTAAAGATGCGCAACTTTCGCGGTGCGAAAGGCGACAATCTAGTAGCAACGCTCTCGATACACGGGTAAAGTATCGATAAGGCGAGGGGCAGTTTGAAATCTACCTATAAACTGGGTGGCACGGGTGGCACGGGTGGCACGCTCTGAGGTACGAAGGGCGTGGTGAATCGCTAGAGTCATTTGCCACACTTCCCACGCCCATCGCTAATCGCTTTGGGCGTGCCACACGGTGGCCTGGCCTGGTAGTCTTCTGTCTGCCGCTCGCCTAACAATTCCAACGCGATACATAATGCCACTGCCTATGAAACTAAACGGACACACTGCACTCGTTACTGGTGGCACGCAAGGCGTTGGTGCGGCCATCGCTGTAAGTCTTGCAAAAGCAGGGGCGAATCTAGTATTGCACGGCCTCAAAGAAGATGAAACGGCGCTCGCAACACTCGAACAATGCAGGACGTACGGCGTTCGGGTTACCCCCATCTACTGCGATCTGTGGCAACCACTTGAAACGGTGCTACGCGAACTTGCAGAACGCTCGATTGAAATCGAACCTGAACTCAGCCTGCTCGTTAACAACGCTGGCGTGTTCATCGATAAACCTTTCTTGGCAATGGACGAATTTACGTTTGATCGTACCTTCGATTTGAATGTCAAAGTCGGCTACTTTCTGACACAAAGTTTTTCAAGGCGATGG
>JBBRJI010000634.1:0-3973 GCA_038219625.1 Pirellulales bacterium
ACAAAGTTGGCAAGGCTTTTGGTAGACATAAAGGTCGACTCGGGATTTTGGGTAGCCATCAACGCGAAATCCATGTCTATCGTCAGCAAGATCCTCGCTTTCGAAGGTACGTGCCGGAAGTCTATGCCGCCATTGAAAACGACGCTCAGCGTGAATGGATTTTAGTGCTCGAATCGCTTGACGGCATGGAGCTTTTGAATTCGGCCAACGACGTTGGCGACTGGCGGCCGTGCCATATCGAAGCGGCCATTCGGGGTATCGCCCAAATGCATTCTATTTGGTTCGAGCGCGAGCAGGAACTTTCCGCACAGTCTTGGCTTGGTCCAAGAGTGTCGGCAGCAGAGATGGCCGAAATGAAAGACTTGTGGGAGCCACTGACGAACTACGCTTGGAAATACTTTGCTCACTGGGTCGACGGAAGTACGCGATCGATCGTTGAAGGATTCGTCTCCGATGTCGGACAATGGTGGCAGTTACTCGAGCGAATGCCTCAGACGCTAGTCCACAACGACTTTAATCCTCGCAACATTGCGTTTCGCAACCACAGAGGCGAGGTCCGACTGTGTGCGTACGATTGGGAACTTGCAACTTTCGGGGTACCGCAACATGACCTAGCAGAATTACTTTGTTTTGTACTGCCACCGGACTGTTCATGCGAATCGGTACTTGAGTACATACACCTGCATCGGGAATGTTTGTCGAAGGCCGCAGGATGTTCGATCGACGCAGACAGTTGGCAACTCGGTTTTCAGTTGGCCCTGCGCGACTTGATAATGAATCGATTTTCCATGTACTGCCTCATGCATACCTTTCGACCGCAACGATTTCTGCCTCGCATCATTAGAACTTGGCGGCGTTTGCACGACATGTTTGACGGAGGTTTGTGCTCAAGTTAACTTTTCTCAGCGATCCCCATTGGTTGACTTACGTGCAACGTAGGCGGCGAAAATCGAACATCCTCTGGGACATCGAAGAAAGGGTCGACCAGATTTTCCCTGGATTCGTCGAGATTGTTGTCTATGCTTTTAGGAGTTGTCATCGAACACGCACTCCGAAATCTTGAGCGATCAAACCGCAAGTTGCCTTGGCCGAGTTGATTACACCGGGTACACCCGCGCCCGGGTGGGTTCCACTGCCAACAATGTAAAGGCCAGGGATACGCTCGGATTTGTTGTGTGGGCGGAAGTAGGCGCTTTGAGTTAACGTCGGCGCAACCGAGAAAGCGGATCCTTGATATGCATTGAGTTCACTCCGAAAGTCTTGCGGCGTAAAGTGCCGTCGCGTAACGATGGAATCACGCAAACCAGGCAAGTGTTCTTCGAGCGATGCCAAAATCGAATCACCATACTCGGACGCTACAGCTCCCCAATCCAAATTGGCTCGCCCTAGATGCGGTACCGGGCTGAGAACGTAGATTGCTTCGCAGCCCGAGGGCGCAAGCGAAGAGTCGGTTACCGTAGGCGCATGCAAATAGAGGCTAAAGTCCTTTGGCAACGAGTTGCCTCGAAAGATTTCATTCATGAAAAGAGCTTCGTGAGTGACGTGGGGTCAAGATTCGAAACCTAGCCAGAACAAGAAGTATTCAGTTGTTGTCGGCGTTGCGGTTGGGAAGAAAGGACAGAGTTGGAGTATCCTAACGCCAACTCTGTCATCACGAATGACGGACCTATACTTGGAGAAGCATTGAATTCCATTTCAAGCCCATCCACCATCCATCATTGCGTCGATAATCTAACTGCCTGCACCGCCTCGAGCAAGATTGTTTCGCAACGATTCGTCTAAGGGATTCCCTAGGCGTGAAAGCAAGCATTTGCATAGCCTATTGCTACCCGCCAACAGTCTTGGAAGGTGTTTTCTATCTTGATAGCCACAACTGTCGGGGCAGTCATTACTTCTACATCGCGATATAGCAGAAATTTGCAAAGTCCACGTAGGAACGACGAAGAAACAAGGTCTCAATCCTCAAGCGTCGAAGGCAACCTCACTGGATTCGGCAATTTCTAAACGACGATCGTCTGGCCTCAACATTGTTGAGTTGCGGACGAATCCCAAGAACTTCAACGGCTTCCGAAAACTTGCCAGCACGCTCGACGGTAGCGACACTTACGCCGTGTACTTTGGCGTTACTTCAGCGGATGTTTCTTTGGGTGGTTGCTCCTTTAATTCTAATTGAGGGATTACCTCATTATGCTAGCTTGCTCCGCTTTCGTTTGTTACCGCCTTGTATCAGCCGAAGGGCGCTACTAGCGTGTTCCTAGCTCCATGTGCAACGTACGGACCGAGGGGATTAGATATGACCGATAATCCCTCATAGTATCGATTTTCCAGCCCGGCTGAGAAAGAGGGATATTTCGATCGTATCAAGGATAATTAAGTTGACAAGCCAGTGATAACTCCAGAAAATCCAAACGCTCAATCCCCAACTCGGGATATTTACAAATCCGGCCTTTGCCTTCCTGTTGGGAGGCTATGGTTGAAGCAAGTCGTCGTTTGGTCTGTACGGTGAGAATTTGGCTATGCACAAACTGCGGACCTGGAGATCTTTTATGATTCGCACCTCTCGGCTAACCCCGGTCGTGATTCCCCTGATCGCTCTCGTCGCGGCTCTCACCCTGGTGTGTCACACGGTGGAGGCGCAGGTCAAGCCCTTCACGGTCAAGGGCGTGGGCAACGCTCCCAAGGGCCTCTCCGTCGTTGGCGGAGTCTCGCCGTACACTATGTCAGGTACAGCCACGCAACTGGGCAAGTGTTCTGGTTTCGGTATCGCTCAGGTGACAGCGTTCGATATTGTTCCGACAGATCCGGACGCTGTCTTCACGGGCTCGTTCACGGGAGGGTTCGTGTTTGTGGCCGCGAATGGAGACAGGCTGGGAACCGCGAGGATAGATCACATCGCGTGCAGTCTGTTGTCTTGGTAACCATCGGTACTCTTGATGATTCGTTGGTTCATCCTCGCGAAGTTTTCAAACCCGCCATCGTCGAAGGAGCGAGTGCGATCGTGCTTTCGCACAACCATCCCTCAAGCGATCCAACTCCTGGCAGGGAGGACATTCAGGTCACGAATCGATTAACCGAAGCTGGCGAACTGCTCGGCATTCGGGTCCTTGATCACATCATCCACGGCGAGGGAACGAAGCAATTGCATTCGATTCGAGAATAGCCACGCCGACAGCGCTCCGTTGAGCACGCAAGCAAATAATCGAGAAGGAGAATTTGCCGATGTCGGAAATTGAGTTTCGATTTCTCACGTTTCAATTCGTGCGTCCGGAGCCGTCTATCCCCAACTGGATGGCTTTGGGATTCACCTCCGACTTGAGCGGTTTCAACGACTTTGGCGGCGACATATACGCCTCGATGCTGTTGAGGGCCGTCAACTGCCTCGAAGTCTTCGCGATGACATCGAAGTGCAGGACGATGCCGAAGTTGAGCGGCGAGCCGACGATAATTGCCAGCGGAAACAATTTCGCAATTCTTGTCGAATATTTTGAACGAGGGCCCCATTCCCAGCGACTTTTTTATTGTGACGAACATTCAACCCGTCGCGACTAACTTGGTCGCACAATTTTTAGGTGGACCGTTGGTGGATCAGACGCTTCGAGAACTGGAAGAAATCGTTCTGGTGCGGCACGCACAGAGTGCCAACCATGACGCGTTCGCCTTGCTCGTCGAACGCTACGACCGGCGGCTCCTTTACTTTGTTCGGCGATTACTTGGTGATTCGCAATCCGATTCAGCGTTCGACGTCCTGCAGTCCATATGGCTACAGGTCCATCGGCGGCTGCCGGGACTTCGAGCGCCAGAAGCGTTTCGAGTTTGGTTGTTCCGCATCGCGCACGACCAGGCAATTTCCGAGTTACGTCGAAAAGGCCTGCGGCCGGTGGCGCTGGATCAGGAAACCGACGGTTTTCCGAATACTCAGCCGGATACGTCGCACGAAGACCTGGAGAATTCAGAACTTGTTCATCGCGCATTA
>JBBRJI010000635.1:0-3971 GCA_038219625.1 Pirellulales bacterium
TTGGCTTCATTGGCATGTGGGAACAGCGGAACGGTGGTTCTGGGCACGCGTTCTTGGAGCAGCAGTTCGGTCGAGCGAAAAGCCAGCTCCAGATTAAATCGTTGTTGCATCGGCTTGTCGAGCAGCACATAGGCAAAAGACAGCAGACTCATACTGGCATGGTGCGCCATGTATTGCCGGATCGTGACACTACTAGTTCCGGGCGGCAATCTGGACGGCGTGTAGTCGATCGCTTCGTAGAAACCGAAGCCACCTGCTCGGTCCTCTCGGGCTAGTCGCTCAAGATTTCGGCAGGAAGCATCAGGTGATACCATCAACGCCATCGTGCAGGCATAGGGCGCAATGACCAAGTCGTCAGCCAATCCACGTTTCAATCCCAATCCAGGAACCCCAAAAGCCCGATATTGGTAGTTCAAATTGAGATCAAAGGCGTTGTACCCAGATTCGGAAATACCCCATGGCACGCCGCGTTGACGACCATATTCAATCTGTCTCGCTACGACGGCTCGATACGTTTGGTCGAGGAGGGTATGTTCAAAAGTTGGCATGACTAAGAGGGGCATCAAGTATTCGAACATGGACCCGCTCCAACTCAACAAGGCTGGTTCGCCTTTCGTGCTTGTCAGGAGTCGGCCGAGAGCGAACCAGTGCTCTTGGCCGAGTTGCCCCTGTGCGATGAGAACATACGTAGCCAGACGCGCCTCCGAAGCCATCATGTCATAGCAACCTGCATCGAGACGGTTATCGGTCACGTTGAAGCCGATAGCAAACAGATCACGCATCTTGCTCTGTAAAAAGCTGAAATCCATTTCGGCAAGTTCGTTGCACTCGCTGCTGAGTTGCGACAATTCGTGCATACGTTTCGCTGCGAATTGGGCTGCAGTCAACATGGCTCCGTGTACCTGAGTTAACCATTCAAGCAATTCATTGTCAGAGTGTGTACCCGTTCCATTTCTAGCAATCAAAGCAGTCCGAATGGAGTCAATCGACGGACAAATCGACTTCGGTAACGAGGCAACAAGACGCAGCGTCGGATTCTTTCCAATGCGTTCCAGTTCGGTTCGCAATCGGTTAAGCTGTTCAACGATTTCTGGCGACCTGTCTTCCCCGTCTTGCTCGGCAGGTGCCGCGATTAAGGCCCAATTTGCCAGCAAACGCAGATCCGCAAGTTGTTCTTCACATGTCCGTGTCAGTGCATTTTTCCACCATGTGGCTTCCACGCTAACGGTCGTTCCCAATTGCGATTCGGCTATTTCGCCTACCATTCTCGGCAAAATGTCAAATGCAGTTTTTACGCCAACATTTTGTTGCGAAAGCATTTCCAATTGCAACGCAATTCGATGATAACCAACATTCCCAACGAGATGCGTTGCAAACTGCCCGCCTCGATTCTCACTTTCGGTTGTTTCTTGCATCAGCACACTCAAAGTATCGTGCAATCCATCGAACAGCCGGCGGGGTAAAATGGGTGCGTCTATTATTTGTTGAAAACCAGCACCAAGCACCATCAAATGGCCAGCCAAGTTGCCGCTATCGACTGTCGAAACGTAGCGAGGCATCAATGGAGCAAGCGTTCGAGTATCGTACCAATTGAAGAAATGGCCTCGATACTTCTCCAACTTCGCGAGCGTACCAAAAGTATTCCTGGTCCTTTCGACAAGTCGAGCGACGGAGCAATAACCGAAGTCGTAAGCTGCCAAATCCGCCAGCAAGGCCATTCCGATGTTGGTCGGGCTAGTACGAGATGCAATCACTGGGTTTGGGTTCACATGCACGTTGTCTGGTGGCAACCAGTTGTCGTCCGCGTTCACAAACACTTCGAAGTAACGCCATGTCCGGCGGGCCATGTTTCTAAGGAAAAGGCGTTGTTGTTCTTTTAGCCGGATGACTTTGGATTGGATGGGCCGACTGAGGCACCATGCAACCATTGGGGACACCAACCACATCGCCAAAAACGAGCTGGCTGCGACCCAAGCGTCAGGGTTTAACAGCAATATTCCGATCAATGCGACTACGGCTATTATCGGAGCAAAGCTCATCGTTCGCCAAAACCCTAGCAGATCGGAACGGGCGCTCCGTTCTGCTTCGCTGGACGTTCGCCATTCGAGTAAATGTCGTTTGGTCCAATGAACGCGAACCAGAGTGCGGACAATCGCGTCCAAGCTAACGAAGACATCGTAGGGCAAAAACACGAGCGTCACGAAACACTGAGCAATGGGGCGCATCGTCGCTTGCAAAACCGAGCTCAAGTGCGTCGCGACGGAAAGATCGGTCGGTTTGAATGCAAAATCGATTAATGCGGCCATGACTCTTGGCGCAATAACTGCCACCAGAATGAACCAGGTAGCCGCGAGGGCTGCGGATGGCGAGGCAAACAACCAAGTCAACAAGAGTACGGCCAACATGGACAGCGGTACGAGGCTTCGACGCAGATTGTCAAAGATCTTCCATCGGGAGAGTGCCGAGATCGGATTTGGAACAGAAAGATTGCTTCGGGAGGGCACGCTTGGAAGCAACCAACTGGCGATCTGCCAGTCACCACGCATCCAGCGATGACGTCGGCTGACGTCCGCAGCATAACTTGACGGGTGGTCTTCGTATAACGTGACATCGCTAAGCAAGGCAGACCGGCCAAAACAGCTTTCCAACAAGTCATGACTTAATACTGCGTTGTTTGGAAAGTTGCCACAACACTTTTCGAAGGCGTCGACGTCGTAGATTCCCTTGCCAATAAAGGAGCCTTCGCCGAAGAGATCTTGATAGACATCCGATACAACCCGGGTGTATGGATCGATGCTTGAGTCCGAACTTAACAATCGGACAAACCAAGAACGCCTTGAACTCGACATGCTAACGGCTACACGTGGTTGCAAAATGGAATAGCCGACGGTGACTCTCCCGATTGCTGGATCGAACATTGGTCGGTTCAATGGATGAGCCATTGCCTCGACCATCTTGCGAGCTGCGTCGCGAGGTAGCTGCGTGTCTGTATCAAGTGTGATCACATATGGCAGCCCAACCAGTTGGCTGAGATTGCCTGAAACGTGCGAAAAACGGTCGACCGCTCCACGCAGGGTGGCGTTCAAGTCCGCAAGTTTTCCTCGCTTGCGCTCGAATCCCATCCATATGTTGTCTGCCCCATTCCATTTTCGACTTCGGTGCATCAGGAAGAATATGTCATTATCCTCTACGGCGTACATCCGATTGAGTCTCACAACCCCTTTTCGCGCCTGTTCTACGAACTCCAAATCGTTCGGCATCGACTCCTGATCTGCATCTTCGAAATCGGTTAGCAAAGCAAACTGAAGGCAAGCGTCACGGTTCGCCAAGTATCGAACCTCTAGGGCTTCCAGCAATCGATCGATGGACTCGGGACTGGACAACATCGTCGGTACGACAACCAAAGTTCGATGGGCGGCGGGAATTCCGGTACGAAAATCCATCCTGGGTAATGCATTGGGTCGCATAAGCACCGTCGTCAGCCAATTCACCATTCCCAGGCCAAATTGAATCGCACACATAAAAATGGGAACGGCAAGAAGGCCGAGCAAAAGATAGGAACTGGAGCTCCAATCCCCAAAACGGAAAACCCCTCGAATCGCAAGCAAAGCAAACAAGAATACGAGCGACAAATAGATGAACAGCGGAAATGCCCGCCGGAGTTTCTCAAAGACGACCGGAGCCGTGAGTTTCATTTGAACAATGCGTTCGAGCGCGGGTCTTCCCTGATCAACTAGGTAATAGCCAACGTGACGCATTCTTTGGTTCTTGGGATTCGCAGACTCGTTTTCCGATAACTGAATCGCTCGGAACGCAACGTCGAATTCAGAGAATGTGGAACGCTTTGCGATCGCTTCCACCGCATGGCGATACCGGTTCCGTGTTTGAAAATCCATACCGGTATAAATACCAGCAGGATCGCGATTCAAGGTTTTTTCGACCAAGCTTTGCTCAGAGACGAATTGAGGCCA
>JBBRJI010000636.1:0-3971 GCA_038219625.1 Pirellulales bacterium
AGCGTGGGAGACCAAGAGCCTCAATCGGCTTCTCAGCAATGAAGCCACATTGAAGCTAATTCTAGACGGTCGAACCGGCAAAGATTTGGAACCAGCCATTGTCGAGGGCGTCAGCGATTTCTTACGAAGGCGTGAAGGGCACTTACTCTACCCCGCGAATCGGAACTGAGTTTTTGACCCGTACGATTTGACCAAGAAGCCGAGACAGATCAATGTGTCCCAGGATGCAAACAAGTCTGTCTTGGCTGTAGGAAGACCGTGTCGGTGTTTCCTAAACTGCCTTTGCCGTGAGCTAAGGCGTCACAACCTTTACTAAACTACGATTCTCGCATGCTTGCAAATCGGTTATGATTCGTCCTTTAGCGTTGGGAAGCGTTGGACGATAGGCTATCGAAGTCAGGGGCGAAATCATTGTCTCTGACGTCAAAGTCAAAGGGGCTGGGACGGCAAGACCACCAACTTCACCGGAGCCGGCACCGGATCCACCGGTGACCGCTTCAACGATTGTCACTACACGCTCGATTTCAAACGGCGAGCAAGGGCGAACGTAGGTAAACAATGAATCAATATCATCTTTCAAGACTTGTCCTCCACGGATTTAAATCAATCCGCGAATGCGATCTCGAACTTACCTCACTCAACGTGCTTATCGGTCCGAACGGTGTTGGCAAGTCTAACTTCATTGGATTCTTCAAGATGATCCAGCAGATGCTGGCTCAGAACCTGCAACCGTATATTGCCAAGCAAGGCGGTCCCGATGCACTATTGCACTTCGGTAGAAAGACCACGGAACTACTTTCTGCGGAGCTGTATTTCGGAAACAACGGTTACAAATTTAGGTTGGAACCCACACAGGACAATCGAATGATGTTCGCATCTGAAGCATTGTGGTGGAATAGGAAGGGTGACCAATTTGTTGGTCGTGGTCATTTTGAGTCGCAGGCTGAAAAGGACCGAACTCAAATAAAGCATTACACCGTTCCCGCGATGAAGAGTTGGAGGGTTTATCACTTTCATGACACGAGTGATACCGCGAAAGTCAAAGGAGTTCAGAAGCTCAATGACACAGAATACCTACGTCATGATGCCAATAACTTGGCACCGTTTCTTCTCATGTTGAGAGAGCATTACACGGAACATTACAATCAGATACTCAAAGTCGTCCGGCTGATGGCGCCATTCTTTGGAGATTTTTTCCTGAAGCCCACATTGGGAAACTCTGAGACTATCGAGCTGCAATGGACGGAAAAAGGGGAGGACGTTCCATTCAAGGCGCATCAACTTTCCGATGGCACCTTGCGATTTATCTGCTTGGCAACAGTCCTGTGCCAGCCTGAAGATTTGCAAGCAGAAACAATTCTCATTGATGAGCCGGAACTTGGGTTGCATCCGTTTGCTATCACGTTACTCGCCTCTTTGCTGCGGTCTGTCTCAAAAAACAAACAAGTAATTGTCTCCACACAATCGGTTGCGCTGGTTAACGAATTCGAGATTGAGGATTTGATAGTCGCTGAACGCGAAGACAGAGCATCTGCATTTAAGCGATTGGCCGAAGCCGATTTCAAGGATTGGCTCGAGGAATACTCGCTGGGTGAGTTGTGGGCCAAGAACATCTTGGGCGGGAGGCCATCACGATGATCCGCGTTCATGTCGTCTGCGAAGGGCAGACAGAAGAAATGTTCGTTAATGAATTGCTTGCGCCGAGCGTACGGCACAAAGACATTGTTTTGGTACCTGCATTGCTAGGTGAACCAGGGCACAAGGGCGGTAATGTAAAAATTGAACGAGTCGTGAAAGATGTTCGATTGCGATTACTCGGCGAGCGTAGTGCATATTGCACCTTGCTGATCGATTTCTACGGCATCTCTCCAAAGTTCCCGGGATACGAAGAGGCCAGTCGAATGAATCAACACACGACTAAGTCGGAAATTCTTATCCGAGAAATGTCGGCTGCGATCGAAACTGCAGTTGGGCCGGATGCAATGCGACGTTTTATACCGTATGTGCAAATGTATGAGTTCGAGGGACTTTTATTTAGTGAGCCGAGCACTTTTGCATCCGCTATTAGCTGCCCCGAATTGGCAAGTGATTTCGCAGCTATCCGCTCCAGCTTTCGATCGCCGGAAGAGATCAACGATAGTCAAACAACTGCTCCGAGCAAGCGAATTGAAGCTCTTTACCCCGAGTTCGAGAAGCCTATTCATGGAACATTCGGAGCGATGGAAATAGGGATCGAAAGGATCAGAGATGAGTGCCCGCTATTCTCAGGTTGGCTTGCTGCAATCGAAAACCTGTCAGCCGGAGAAACGACATGATCAAGTCCGTTTTTAATTGCCCGCTCTTGCAGCTATTTGAAGACAACGCTTTTTTCGAACGACATAGAAGTGATTAAATCATGTTAAAGCACCTAACACTCAAAATGTTGGCCCTGCCAGTTCTATGGAACGGGAGTTTGGCAGCCGGTTGAATATACTCACCGGGGACAATGGACTCGGCAAGAGCTTTTTGCTGGATATAACTTGGTGGTCACTAACGAGGAGATGGCCGGTCGAGACTTGAAACCGGCCATTCTCGAGGGCGTCAGCGATTTCTTGCGAAGGCGTAATGGGCACTTACTTTACCCCACAACTCGCAACTGAGTTCATTACCAGGAGAGTTAATAAGGGGCCGGCAGGACAGAGCCCCCACCCAGCCCCCACCTCCTCGTCCTGTGATGGTACTGTCAAAATCTGGGATTGGCTATTTTATCGGAATGGATTCAAAGTCGATGTTACCGATGCGATATTTCTTCCAGTCTTTGAAGTCAAAGTGCCACCACTCGAATTCGTAAACCGTGAAGCCCTCGGCCTCCATGCTGCGACGAAGTAACTCTCGGTACCAGCGTTGCCGAGACGTACCGCCAGGATACATCGGATAGGAGCGTGCTGAAAATTCGTCGTAGCCCGACACCATTTGAATCGGATGCCCTGTAGCTCGATCGTATAATGACAAGTCCACCGCACAACCGCGGTTGTGTCGAGAACCATTCGCCGGGTTCGCAACAAATGTCTTGAGTGCGTCTGGAGTAGCGTCCCAAAACATCTTCGTTACCGCCCAAGGTCGATACGCATCATGGATTAAAAGTCCAAGTCCACTTTCTCCAAGTTTCTTATGAATGCGAACGACGGCTTCGGCGGCTGGTCGTTGTAAGAATGCACGTGGCTCCTTATAGAACGAGGCCCCTGTAAAGTTGTTGGTGGAAGCGTAGCGAATATCGAGCCTAATCGAATCGTCGAGACTTATCGGTTCGATTAAATCAGTAGCGGAATACTCGCCCTGTTCGGTCGGCGGATTCGCTTTGCTCGCAATAACACGTAACTCGTCGATCGGCTTGAGCGGAGCAATCTTGAAAGTCTCACCATCCTTCGTTCCAACTTCACGTCGCTTGAATTTTACTTCTGCAGCCACCACTTCCGTTGCAATCCCATCCTGGTTGCGTGTAAACCTCAGACCTTCGCCCAAATACAATCCGGATTCCGGAAACCGAAAAACATCGTCGCTCACCTCGCTCAACGGATAGTAGAAGAGCCATTCTATAAGTACAAAAAGTTCCCCTTGTTCTTCCAATACATAAAGCGTGTTGTGGTCCCAGCCGTACTCGCCGATAAGTCCCTTCCACCGATTCGGTATGTCAGCCGGTGGAACATCCTCAAGTCGACTGTACTTCGTGCCGTTGATAAGCAACTCATCGAAATTGGCCGGCGCGATTTTCATCCCGAATCCAGTTGCATCGTCCGTGACGATGGAACCATCTGGTGCGGTTCGTAATTCGTATCGGAAAGCGCCGTGTTGCAGGTACAATTTACCTCTTAACTCGGTAAAGCGAGCAAATCTCTTTCCTTCTTTCTCGCGAAATACTCCTATCAATTCCTTTGCACGTTCCGGTGCCACGGGCGTTGTGCTCAGAAAATCTGGCAGTGGTTTTCCGTCCT
>JBBRJI010000637.1:0-3969 GCA_038219625.1 Pirellulales bacterium
ATCCATCGGCATTAAGTCACTCCGGTAGTAATCCGAAATCTCCGCACGATTGCCAAACTTCCAGCGCACGAAACCACTCTTTGTTACTCCTAGAATCCATTTCCCTTTCGGATGGATAGCGATTCTATTGGATAACAAAGCTGCCTCAGAAAACTCAATTACTTTAGAGAAATTTTGCGCGATTGCTTGGAGTTTGTTTCCTGTAGTAATCACCCCAAACGCATCCTCGTCTCGCGCCATGGCCATGGACTCGATCGTGCCTCTGGATGGTCGCCATTGGCCAAGTATCGCATTGTCGGCGAGCGAAATGCGAAGTATTTGGTCTGCGTTTTGAAGCACGATACTCTGTCCTGATGTATCCAATTGTATAGTTTTGCAATCCATCATCGGTGCATCAAATGATCGAAGGCGTTTTCCCGTATCAACATCCCATTCCATCAACTTCCCTGCGATCGTCCACATTCGAGTCCCGTCCGGGTTGAAGCAAACAGGATCAATACCGACTTCCGACCCCTTTTCTAGCTCCATAAGGAGTCTAGGCTCAGCGTGATTCATTTCCAGGCGACTAAACCACTCCCACACATCATCGTCCATTGCCGATGGCTTCTCAATGGCAGTACGCTCCACGAACTTCACGTCCATCAAATTGGATTTCAGCTTTTCCCTGTCGATCTTTTCAGCCACGCCGTATTTTGATGGTTTTGGAACGTCAAACTTACCTCTTAGGACTTGCCAATCGTATCCTCCTCGTCCGGCAGAAGTGACAACCTCGTTGGTTACCTTAACTGGCGCACCATCTGATGGCAAATGAAAGTCACACCCCGAAAACAATGGAATGAGCATACAAATAATGACGCTCAAAAAAAATCGGACTCGCCATCGCATAAAGAAAACCTCTCACATCCTGGTAGTTGGACTTCCTTCAACGGTTATTGCGGTTGAATCAGATTGGAAGCGGGTTCAATTATGTCTGGGGCAAATCGCCCAGGGTCCACTTCTTCAAACGAACTCGATTTTCCATTCGGGGATGGAACGTACAGCCGCGCCTGCTTTTCTAACGTGCTCAAGGCAGATGAAGTTGTCCGAACGCCATCCATGTCAAATACAATTGAGTGCCTTGCCTGTGCCAACTTGAGCAACATCGGTCCATCGACTTCACTGCCATTTAAGATCAAGCGATCAAGGACACCCGTAGGAGCTTCGATGAATGCAGCGATCAATTCCTCGTTAAGATCCGTGCCGGATAAATCTAGCGTTTTCAATGAAGGGAGCGATGCGATGCTTCTAATGATATCGGCTGTCATCTCCATTCGGCCAATGCGTAAATTCTGTAATTTTTTCAGGCCTTCGAGATACCGACAGCCCGCGGCAGTCACGCGTGTTCCATCAATGGACAACGATTCAAGATTCGCTAATCCGCCGACCCACTCCATCGATTGATCCGTAATTGCCACGTTGTCCAGATGCAAAGTTCGAAGTTCTCGAAGATGCGTCCACTGACGCACTACTTGATCGTCGACTTTCGTACCCGTTAAAACAAGATACCTCAAATGTTCAAGGGTTCCGATGCGAGAAAGCGATTCTATAGAGGCGCTGGCGTATGCAATTATGAGCTTCTCAAGTTTGGCGCACTCCAACACGGCGGAAAGCAATTCGTCGTTCATGTTCGGGCCACCGCCCGCAAAATAATCGAGGTCTCGCAAGCCTTTGAGAACGGCCCCCTTTGGCATCTTGTCGTGAAAGACTAGCCCCTTTAGACATGGCACGTTCTCGATGTGAACGTAGTTCATGCCGATTGGCAACTCAAATCTATCAGCAAGCTTGGTCGCGTTCACAAGGCGAATCGCGTCAAGATGAAGGTAGGACGCATGCGCGTGGGGCAGTCCTAGGGAGATCAATCTGTCGTTGTTCTCGATTCGCAGCCTTCCCAACTGGCTAGGATTGAAATGGATGCGTTCGAGGTTTGGCAAATTCGACGCCAATTCTGCAATATCCCTCCCGCTGACCGGTGTCAGTCCTAACGCAATTTCCTTGACGCTGTGAAACTTCCCAAACTTCTCAGGTATTCCCGAAAGGTGTTCTCCAGCTCCAATATCAAGAAACTGGATCGAAGAATTCTGAGCGATGGTCGAAAATTCGGTCTCTGATAAATCGCCTCCCAAAACCAAACGGGTTGGTCCGAGGCTCGCTCCCAATCCTTCCGCCGCAGAGGATTTGACCGATGGCTCAGACCGAAATGATCTTCCGTAACCCAACGTGCCCTCAGCTAACATTACACATGCCTCGATTGCGAGTGTTCTAAGCTTAGGCTCTCGTAGCTCGATCATTTCAAGGTCCGGCCCATGAACACTCAGAGCTTGAAGTTTGGGAACTTGCTCGATGCCCAAACGGCGAATTCGCAGGTTTTTCGGCAAAGATTCTTCCAAGAGTAACCGCGACTGCCATTGAGCATGAATCTTGTCGACTTTAATCAGCGAAGGGAGGCGATTCAGTTTCAAGTCGACGATCTGGAATCCATCGATCATGATTTGCTCAAGTTTTGGAAAATCGCTCAGTTCAATCGAGACGGGTGTGTTATTGGGACCTTCGTCGTATTCGTTGCAGACAAAATACTTTAGCTCTGGCCAACCGTCCAGCTTCAAATGGTCCGCTTCGCCGTCTCCAGGGTGCGGAAGGGCGATTCCACGAAGACTTGTCGAAAACGGAAATCGAGACAGTTCTGACAATTTCACATCGGTATGGATCAGATTCAGGTACTTGAGCCGCGGCATTTCACCGAATTGTTGCAAAGCTTGTGAAGTGACATTGGTTCGCATGAGATTCAGAGAAACAAGTTGCTTGGCGCCTCCGATGGCAGCGATCGTTGGTGGATCTAGTGTTCTTCCTGAAATACGCAATTCTCGGAGAAACGGGCTTTTAAATATCGGATCCAATCGACGCAAGTCGTAGTTGCCTCCCCCGATTTGTAGTGCTGACAAGCTTTCCAACGAGAGAATTCGACGAAGCAAATCATCATTGGGTGCGTAAACCACCACACTCTTAATCCGCATGAATTTGGCATAAAAGGAGGATGGAACTATCCCGTTAATCGGAAGCCATGTGCTTCGAACGACATTGCCATGCTCGGCCGAGATCTCTTCAGCTATGGCTAGTTCCGCGCTGAACTGCGACTCGATGGATTGCCAGCCAGAAAATAAGGTCGCCACGACAATCGTTATGACTAAAAGATCGGAGATTTGCAAACCCCGTTTTTTCTTGTCGCGATTCAAGTGATACTTGCGCCACTCATAGATCATCGATAGGCCAAGAAGACCAAGCCAAATTGCGATATTCACCAACAACGGCTGCCATCGAAATTCGCTTACATCAGGAACGCCACTGTCGCGAATTCGGAGCAAGTACCTTTGCGGAAATCCCGCCGCTTGGTAATCACTTAAAGCGTCCTTCATGGGGAATTCTTTGAACTCGAAATCGGGTTGATTTCCAGACTGCTCTCCAACGAATACTTCGTGGTAGTTGTAAATCCAATTGGTGGCGAAAAATCCGCACAGAAAAAGAACTGCAGCCACGGAATTTCTGACCAACAACTTATGGTTTTTCATTTTGGGACTTACGAATTAGAAATTCATCTTAGAAACTCATCGTTCAATTGAAATGCTGTCTACTGAATTCGCAACGCAAGATTTCTACCTTGAGTATTGGCGCCCCTGTTTGAAGGCATAAAGCTAAAGTCTTTCGAGGCAAACCCGCAATTTGAGTTGGGTCCATACCCCTCCAGGTTACCACGAAATGAAAAATGAACAAGCTATCGGGATAATGCCCAATGATCCTGAAAGGATCACAGACCGTAGCCGGTGGTAAGCGAAGCAACACCACCGGTCGTTTCGGGATGGAAGTGGAATGTGATCGAATTAGACCGAAGCCGGCGATTCACTTAGCCAGTCGGAAAGAAACTTTTCCGGGACTTGG
>JBBRJI010000638.1:0-3964 GCA_038219625.1 Pirellulales bacterium
GTCAGATTCGCGGCTGTCGCTCACCGCGCATCGCGGAGATTCTCGGTCAACGGCCTTACGAAGAAGTTGTCCATCGCGACAACATGGCACTCGTCGGACTAAAGACCGGTTCACACGAAGTGTAGGTTCCGATTCCTGAGCGGCTTTTTCCTGAGCAGCTTGTTGAGAACCGGGATTCGAAACGCTTACGCGATCCGAAAAGCGGCTTTGTTGAACGGCATTGCTTCTAAAAGGAATGCACAGCGGGTGACTCTTTTAGCTCGCATTGCAAATCGGATTTCTTCCATAAATGTTCTCTTCAAAAGCGGTCGGAAAATCTTTCCAGCCATCTTTCTCGGCGACTTTCCTTGGATGGCGAAAACCCGATCAGACGATAAAGAGATTACACCATGATCGTTAGCTGAGCGGATTTGCTCAAAGGACTGCCTTCAAAACGACAGTACATTCGCGAAACTTGTCTTCGCGAACCGTCTCTTCAAGGATGAGGCTATGCTGCACCAACACTCCGATCAGCGAGCCGCTTCTTGGCTGTGTGTTTGCATCATGCTGTTCGTCTGCGCAACTGCCGCCAGTGCACAACAACTCGAGCATAAGCACGAATCGCGTTTGATTCCGAGTCATTTAGTGCGGTTCGAGCTGGTTTTAGGGCGGCTTCAGTTATCACCGGAGTATTTTCGAATCGGCGCTGCGCATGAACGCGCGATTCTTTCTGGAGATCGAGAACGCGTTCGCTCGATTTCGGTATCGGTCATGCGAGGAAAACCAACTCTGCAGTTCCAAGATCGCGGCGGCGATGAGACTTGGAACGTCACTTTCAAATCAGATCATCTGGTCGACATCCTGTTCAGTTCGGGCACCGGAGCGGAACGTCAAATCCTAACCTATCATCAACCGGTAGAAGGCCCGATCAGCGTTAAAGTCGAATATGGCGATGGTCGTACTACACAACAAGTGCAATCTCGTTCGCTATGGCATATCGCCTTCAATGAACCAGAGTTCTTCGAGACTCACTTGCAACCGATGCTCATGCGACTAGATCCAAGCTGGGACGTGGCTCGAATCACTGCTGAAGCTCGCGGCTTGCTGAACAAGCCTGTGCACCCGAGCGAAGCAGCCGCAGTTCGTGCTCTCGTGGAGAAACTCGATTCTTCGACCGGTTCCGAACGCTATGCGGCGAACGTGGAACTCGAACGACTAGGGCTAGCCGCTGAATTACCGATGCGCGAGTGCTTGAAAGCAGAGCTGTCGCATCAACAAAGATTGGCGATAGAGAAGCTGCTCGCCGCGATGCAACCGGTGGGTAATGACACTCCGATGCGATTGGCAGTTTGGATGTCACCCGATGCCAGTAGCAGCAAGTGATTTTCAGCGATACAACTACGTAAGCGAAAGTGGTTTGAGCGCCGAGTCAACGACCAACTGGCCGACCGAGCGTCCAGCGCTGAGGCCAGCAGTATTATCGAAGCTGAAGTGAATGCCGCCGTAAATGCGACTCATTCCTGCTTCTTCTGCGGCTGCATCAAAGTTGCTGAACGATCGAATCGCTAGTCCAGATACATCGTCCGGTGGCGGCCAAACGCCGGCGGCACCACGATCAGCTCGCGTACTGAAGGCTAAGTTACTTCCAAAAACTGCTGATAGTACCGTCGCAGCGGCTCCGCTGAAAGTGCTGTGCCCCGACGTGTAAGCCGGGAAAGAAGGGGTGTTCAACAACGGCATCCAAACCGTATCGGCGACCGTGGCTGCGTTGCCATCAGTGCCCGCCGAACGAATTGCATCGATCGGTCGCCACAGATCATAAATGAACTTAGCATCCCACGAAGCAATTGCAGCATCCGCAAGTGCCAAATTCAGTAGCGCCATCATGCGAGTATTTACTATCAACGATCCGCCTCGCTGAAGTGTAAGGTCGGATGCAATTGCGTTCCAATGTCCTGGTGGTGTAGCCGTGCCGCCAGCATCTGCCCAGAACTTGGCGATAGCTGATTGTTCAGCCGTTCGTTTAGTGCTGTCCGCATCGCCTACTCGCATAACTTGGTCAACCGCCGCCGCATAAGCAGGAGTATTTAGCGCTGGAGGCGCTGGCGGGCGAAACTGGTCGCCGCTGCTCATGACGAAAGGTGTTACCTGCGGCCACTGAGGCAATGTCGCCGCGCTGAAACCTGGGGCCGTTGGTTTCCAATCGCCTGGATCGGTTCCCGATACATAATTTGAAACGGTATCGGCACCATCATCGGCTCGCTTTGCAAGAATGGCATCGGCCGCTTTGCGACCGACTTCCAGGCCCAATGTTTTCGCAGCGCCATCAGGAATACTTTCGAGCGACTCAGCTAGCGTTGCGTCCCACTTGGCGATTTGCACCGGCAAATCGTAAAGTACTGAGGCAACGCGATGAGCGGCCGCAGCGGCGGCAGCAATCTCCGACGCGCCCGTTTGCGGAGCGATGTTCAGGGCGTACGACTCGTATTGCGGATTGATGGCGTTCACGGCATCGAACATCGCGACATGGACCATCGCCAATTGCTTAGCAACCAACGGCGGTGGCGGTTTGATCATCAGTCCTGGAACGGTTGACGCCGGCGCAGTCGTCTCACGCACCGCCTCCAGTAACTCCGCGTTCCATTCAGTCACAATGTCCCCGTAGTGCACAAGCCGTTCAGTCGATCGACTTCGCAAGCGCGGATCATCGGCTGTGAACCGCAGATGATTGATCGGCGTCGTGAAGTTCAACTGAAATTGAAACTGCCCATCGCCATCAGAAACAACCTGTTGAGTCGCAACGGCGGTATCAATATCGACCGCCTCAATTTTCACGCGTGTATAAGGAAGCGTCGTTCCCTCGTACGTCACTTGAGGACGCAATACGACATTGTTGCCATTCTTATCTGAAGCATCGCTCAGGGCGACACTAATCGTTAACGCACTACCGGTGTACTGATTAATCGCGCTAACGAGATCTTCGACGTCTTGTTGAGAAATCTGATTGTCGCCGTTGACGTCGCACAGCGGCTCGGTCGAACCAGCCGACCTCGCGCTAAGCGTCCTCGCACCGCGCGTGCGGAAATCATTGGCCGCGAGGTACAGATCGAGAGCTTGAACGGTCCCGGAACTATCGACGTCGTAAGGATTGACAGCGTTTTGCCAATCCGACGCCATCAGTTGGCGGAATTCAAGCTGTTCGATTTTTGGTTGCATGATCGAATCAATGAGCGTCTAGGTTTTCAAGTGCGATCCCGAGTTGGTTCTGAAGCCAATTCGGTCCGGAAGTTCGAGTTGTAAGTTTAGTCAAAACTCCAAATCAACGATTCTCCGTTTCATAGGCTAGAGATTTTCGCCAATTGTTGCAACGAAGTCGTTCGTTAGAAACCCTCATTCCCGCACAATCGTTAGTAAATTCGACGTGTACGCGCACGTTTGTTTCCGCAACCTAGGTCCAATCTATGGAACTTTATTTGCCATAAGCTCGATATCGCGCAAATCGTTTTTCCGTCAGCCAACGGCGACGTAAGCACCTGTCGCTTATGCCAACCTCACTGTTGCATGAGATGCCCTACGCCACGCAGAAGATAAAAGGGTCAAGAGTCAATAAGATTGACTGGGCAATTTGGCGAGGGTAACCTGCACGCTTCAAAAAGGAGATTCAGATGCCAAGACTGCCGCGTGCTGATGTTGCCGGCCAGCTTTACCATGCTTTGAACCGTGGCCAATTAGGCGATTGACCCTTTTTCTGTTTCCCGCAAAATCGTTTGCAACCAATCAAGCCCTTGGCTCTTCACCCGAAAGTACCCAGTGAACGCCGCTAGATTTACTTTCCTACTTCAAACTTTCTCTGAACATCCGTTGTTGCAAGCTCGAATTTCATTCGTGTTGTTCCGCTTGCCGGACGTTATACAGTCCGACTTCAGCGATGATCCTGCGTTCCAAATAACCTTGGAAGATTATTCACCGGAACATGGTTGGAAAT
>JBBRJI010000639.1:0-3962 GCA_038219625.1 Pirellulales bacterium
GCCGGGCAACGAAAGCTTTCTCACTTCCAGTCGCTTTTCACTGCGAACCGAGCGAGCTCGAGCGGGGAACTGATGTTCCATCTTACGGCCCACCATCAACGACACCAACTGCGACATGCCGAACGCCGCGATCGGGCCGCAACCAACCAGTGAGCCATCTCGCAACACTGCCACTTCATCGCACAATCCCTGGACGTCACCCAATGCATGCGAAATGTAAATCATGGCAATACCTTGTGATTTCAAGGAGGTGAGCAACGCAAAAAGCTTGTCCGATTCCCTTGAGGTAAGCGAAGTCGTCGGTTCGTCCAAAATAATGAGTTTGGCGTTCAGGCTGAGCGCCTTGGCGATCTCAACCAACTGCCGTTCACCAGCCGATAGATTTCCAACCCGATGGCTTGGTGGCAAAGTCAAACCAACCTGCTTAAGGAGCTCTGTCGCCAGACGCTCCATGGTCCGTCTATCGATCCAACCAAATCGAAGTGGAAATCGAGTGAGGAATAAATTCTCAGCGATACTCAGATTAGGAAACAGATTCAACTCTTGATGGATGAATGCGATACCAGCGTCCTCCGCATCGCGTGGTGTCCGTGGGACGTAGAGACGACTGCACATCGACATGCATCCTGCATCCGGTTGCAAATTGCCACCGAGGATATTCATCAGCGTTGATTTCCCCGCCCCGTTTTCGCCAACCAACCCGAGCGAATTGCCCGCCTCTAGCTGAAGAGACACCCCCTTGAGCACTTGCACGCCGAAGAATGACTTGTCGATGTTCTCTATTCGTAATAGCGGGGCAGTCATGATCTGGTTGCTCCCGCGACTCGATGACGCAACGTATCCAGCAATGCCGCCAACAGAATGACCGCTCCCTTGGCTATCATGATCGAGAAATACGAAAAATTGAGCAAGTTGAGGCTGTTGTCGATCAGCGCGAGGAGCAAGACCCCGCTGACTGTCCACAATGTATTTCCGCGGCCACCATACAGACTGGTACCACCAATTACGGTCGCTCCGATGACATCCAACAAGTTATTTTCCCATTGTATCGGGGAGCCTGTCTCCAATTGGCCTGTTATTAGAATCGATGCGATGGCCGCACATGCTCCACAAAGGACATAGGCGATAATTACGATTCGGTTGACCTGGATGCCGGATACACGAGCCGTTTGCGCATTGTTTCCCACCGCGCGAAGCCGCATCCCCAGCAGGGTGTAGCTGAGCATCCACTGAATGCCGATGACTACCATGCTCGTAATAGTTAGTGACGCCCATGCATTCTTGCCAAGAAACAAAAAACTCGTCGGCAGATTGTAGATGGCCTTGCTCTGAGTCCACCAAACGGCCAGCCCACTCAAGAACATCATGGCCGTAAGGGTCACAATGAACGGTGGCATCCGCAGCCAAGCGATGCACGCGCCACTCGCAAATCCGATGAAGCATCCCAATGAAATCATGAGGACAATTGCTAGTGGAGTTGCAAGGGCATTTCCCGCAAGTGGGCCACCGTCGGACGTGATGAGGGCTGCACCAGCCACGCTGGTTAACGCAATAATTGAGGTGACAGATAAATCGATTCCGGCGGCGATCAAGACGATCGTTTGTCCTGAAGCCACGACCATGAGTGGCAGCATGGCAACCAAAACATTGCCCGCGTTCTCAAAGGTAGCAAACCCAGACGCGAACGGAGCCATGATGAGGCAATACATGCCACATAGGCTCAATGTTAACCAACCGGATTGAATGAAACGATGAATCATAATAACGCTAAAGTCCACATATCGGAACTCCAAAGTTAGACTATGGTTTGCCAGCGGGACCCACATTGGCACCCCATGTGCGCGATGCCATTTCTTCTCGGTTATCCCGGTGCAATACGAATCCCGGATCGCGAATGAGCGGTTCGACTTCCTTGCCAGCCATCAAATCCACAACGGCCTGAACCGTTGCTTTGGCTTCGAAATACACATCTTGGACGCCCGTCGCATCGAGATATCCTTCTTTGAGCATTTGATAAGCCGTCGCATCACCATCAAAGCCGCCTAGAATGACATGCTCTTTTTCGTCATGCTTGTGGTATTTGCCAGCCGACTTTAATGCCGACACGATCGAAGGCAACAAGAAATCCGACGAAGTGAAAATCAAGCTGATGTCTGGGTTCGCTTGTAAGCCATTCACTACTCCCGCTTGTGCTTTTTCTTGATTCCATTCCGATGGAATACGCGACACGACTTCGATGACGTCTTCTTTCCCTGCTATCGCGGCTTCGAATCCATCGCGCCTGCCGATCGCATTCACGTCCCCCAAGTCGCCCAGGACAATCATCGCTTTCTGTTTCGATCCTCTCTTGCCCGCCTGCTCGACCAAGAACGCAACGGTCTCCTTTGAGATCTGAAAGTTGTCGGCCTGGATCGCAACCGACTTAGCATCGGTCTCGCCTGCAGGTCGGTTGAACAGGACGATCGGGATCTTGGCTTCGTTGGCTGCGCGAATAGCCGGTATGCAAGATTTGCCATCTTTGGGAACCATTATTATGCCGTCGACACGCCGAGTAATGAAATTTTTCACCTGCTGGAGCTGTCGATTGGGATCGCTATCCGAAATTGCTTCCAACACCGCGAAATCACGATTGGCTAATTCGTCCTTGATTGCCTCGAAACCAGCCACCCAATATTCTGTCTGCAGTGTTTCAAATGCGACTCCAATCGTCACTTTTTTTGAACCGTGATTAACGGTTGGCGTTCCCGATTTGGAGCAGCCAAAAACTAAGGCAACACTTAGCGAAAGCACGAAAAACAAAATTCTCATTTTATTCATGTTTGATACCTATTTCGTAGATCCCTTAACGATCATTTGGGTTTGTTCCTTGACGCTCGCTGGCTCGAATACTTTTAGCCAATCCTCTTTGAAGATGCGTTCCTTGCCGAATTCGGAAATGAGAAGTGCGCCGTCGCTGAAAGGAAACTGTGCCAATCCAAAAGCGATACCCAACTCAACTTTGATATGTCCGTAAAGGAAATCCTCGGCAGCCGCTCGTGGTACGCCGCGGCGGACCGCTTCTTCCAGTACTTCACGCAATGCTCGCACCAATGCGATCCCGCAGGTCTCGGCCATCGTGGGCTCCAATATCGCCATCTGCTCAACGCTGATGCGGTGGCTTCGGGTAACCGGGCCATAGAATTGCTTGGCTAACGCCTCTCCGACGGCATAGTGTTCTTCAGGGCCCTGCATCAACGCGCAGACAATCGCTTGTCTCGCATGAACGCCACCGAAAAAATCACCTCGCTCCGCCGATGTTTCGAAGTGGTCGAATACGTTCGGATGACAAGGATGTGTTACGAAATAGGAGACGTCCGCACGCTGAGGTAATTCGCCCGCGTGAGCCGCCGCTGGATCCAGTGTTATAAAGATTGTGCCAGGGCGAGCCTGCGGTACAGCATTGCGTGCGATTGCACCAAGCACACTATCTGGCAAGGCGAGAATCACGACGTCTGCTGTTGCAATCGCAATGGACTCTGAGGTCGGTGACATGCCTCGATCGACAATCCGTTCTCTTCCAACGTCGCTAACCTCAACTAGCAAGAGCTCATGGCCATGTTCGATCTTCCTCAGGTTGTCGGTCAAGCGGCAACCCATCTTCCCACCCGCGCCTAATATCGCGATTTTCGTCATCACTTACTCCAATTATTGTTTTTTTTGGTAACAACATGCTTCTTGCCCGTTGCCATTGCTGCATTGCACTTACGACAGGCTGGTAGCCTGTCCTACGCTTGTTCCACCGAGCATGGTTCCCCACACGTCGTCTTTTCCAACTTGCCCACCTTTAAAGATAAACTCGACCCCATCGAGCGAATTCATCGCATGCGCGCGGCACAGTGGCGATCCTGGGGCGACCGGCGCAATCGCCTCAAGTGCCACAAGGTCCAGTTCGCGAGCTATGTAGCCGGAGGTGTCTCCTCCAG
>JBBRJI010000640.1:0-3934 GCA_038219625.1 Pirellulales bacterium
TCCAATGAGAAGACTGGCGGAATCGCGTCCCCATCTCCTTCGTACCGACCAAATGGATCTTTCCGAGTTAGCGACCGGTTCGATACGAATCGATACAACAGGAGTCCTCCGCGGTACCCTATTGGGTCTCTGGTGAAAGACTCCAATCCAACACAACTCTCCGAAATCACTAGCCGTATCTCGACACGGCCAGAGTTCGTACCGCTACGCTGCAGGCAACAGAATGCCGAAGAATTTTTCTTTCTAGGTGCCTTCGCTAGGCATGTGGTCAAAGCCAAGCCAATGCTTGATCGACGCTTCCACTTCGGCGAGTTGATCTGCAGTCAATTTCCCCAACTTGCGAACGAGCTTTATAGTCGGAATCGTGATGATGTTTCGAGTGTCGAAGGCCCCTTCCCTCAAGAACGGGGTCCGAATGACGATTTCGAACCGAGATTGGCGAGTGCTCGTTGTATGGAGAACCAGTGTCGTTAACACACGATCATTTTCGTCGTCGCTTGGAATGCTCAACACCGAGCACGGGCGAATCTTGGCTACCATGCCGAGATCCACGATCCACACTTCACCTCTTGCTACTTTCGCCGCCATGGAACTCCTCTCCGTCGAGCGATAAAAAAACGTCTTCGGCTATCGCGACGAGTTGATCGTCGTTCAACGAGGATGCTGGAAGCTCACCACTGCTGCGAAGCAGCGCAAGCAATACTTCATGCTGTTCACTCGCCGAAAGTGATGAGAATGTGTTGAGTAGTTGGGTTGCTATTTCCGACATGATTTACCTCTGGGTTCCAGTCTAGTCTTCTAACCCCACTTGTGGAAGTACATACGTCGCGTGAACTTCCAACCCAAGGAATTTTCTCTTTTAGGTACCAAGGCAGGTTTCAGGTCTCAGACTTCAAGGAAAACGGTGCCCAGTCAGGGACCAAGCACCTTAAGAAGCTGTCTTAAAGAAAAAGAACGCCCGAGATCAGGATTCAGACTTCAGGTCTCAGGAAGAGGGTTCCTCGGTCTCCGTGCTTGAGGATTCACCTGACACCTAATCGCTGGAGTCTGAAGACTGACTTGCTGGGTAAGTTAGCTTGTGGATTTGCTGAAGTTTCCGAATCGACACTTGCGTGTAGATTTGAGTCGTGCGCAAGTCAGCATGGCCAAGCATCGCTTGGATGTAGCGAATGTCTTGGCCATTCTCAAGCATCAGCGTTGCCATCGTGTGGCGGAACATGTGGCAGGAACCTTTCTTGCCGATCTCTGCTGATTCGACAACACAACGAACATGTGCCGCACTCCGCATTCAAAGGCCAGACACCAGACGAAATGTACTTGGCCACCGGGGCCGATGTTCCCGAAAAATTGCAAGCTGCCCAACAGATTGCAAGTCAAGCCAGACGTGAAGCTAATCTTTCCAGGTCATGTTCAGCATGTCGAACTAAACTACAACTAGTAGCGATCGACCCGCCGCCAACCGTTGTCCCAATTCCCTCGAACACTTCGCAATCCATTTATCTAAGAAAGGCATGCAAAACAGTTTTGACTGTCCGTCAAATTGACTGGTCTCAATCGCGGTCCGCGCCGACGTCGAATTTCCGCAAGAAAAAGCGAATCGCAGTCGCGGCTCGAGAGAAAACTAAGTTTCCAAACAGGCCAAAATCGGCACCCATTGATGACTTTGGGACTTTGGCCACATAGACCGCAAAGTTTTAACCAGTCTGTCGAGAACTCGAACATTTTTATTCAGAATGCCCTGGGAGGTTGCAGGGATATGTACATCTACGATTGAACTCGAGTACGGCCGTGCGTCGTAAGCGTAAGTCCGGTCGTTTAGTTTTACCGTTTCCAACATGTTTTGATCGCCGATCACCAACGGTAGCAAGTTGAAAACGGGTCTACGATGTGCGGTCGCGAAGTCGCTTTTGCAATTGTGTGACCATCACTGCCAAATCCTCGATGGACTTCTTGCTTAGCAACTCATCGGGCGATAATGGACCTCCAAGCAGCCCCTCAAAAGCTTGTACGCTCCCTGTAAGTTTGCCTCGTTGCACTCCTATCTCAATACCTTCCTGTCGTCCTTCCTGTCTCGCATCCATCAGATTGGATTGGATATCCAAGCTGGCTTTTTCTCTTGCATCGTACATCTGCTTTTCCTCCGTTATTTCTCGAATCGCATTCAACTCAACGGTCGCCCGAAGAAATTCCAGGCCTGGAAGCAATTCTCGTAACTCGTCGACCGTGTGCTCGCTCGCATTCTTGATCCAGTAAGCCCATTGCTCCAGAACGCTTGCCCCTCGAACCATGCTTTGGTCCTTATTGTACTTGGCTAACTCGACCGTGTGAATCTCAATGGAATGTTCTAAAACCTTCCCGCTCTCCCGCTCAACCAGCCGAAACTGGTGATGAAGTTGTTCGTCATCCCACAAATTCCTCATCAACAAACAGATCGAATACGTCGCCTTAAGGTTGCTATACCCCTGCCCAGCTCGAAGCTGATCCGTGTAAGCTTGGCAAGCGTAAAAGACCGCTCGCTTCGCGAAACTCGATTGGACCACGATTTGGATTTCGATGATAAAAACCCGGCCACGCTCGTCAATCGCCTTTACATCTACACAAACGAGCTTGTCGTTCTCGAAGTCTTTATTGCCGAAGGGATTGAGATACTCGACCGAAACGACTGGATGTGGCAATTGCAGCACTGCATTGAGCAAGCTAATGAGGCAAATCTCGTTACCAGGTTTGCCAAAGATCTTGCGAAACGCAAAATCAATCCAAGCTCGAATTCCAATCTTCATCGACATCTTTGAAACACCGATCCTGCCATTCCCAGCCACAAAACCCAAGAAGCCGCATTCTACCAAAACAAAGCGAATCACGTTGAGTTTGTTCGAAATGGTCTTCGAGCGACATAGCTAGCCGGTCTTTGGACAAGACAAGTCTCGATGGATGGCCCACTGATGGCACTTACAATCGGCAACTTTAGTACCGAACAGTATTGGACGTAACCCGATTGATTGCTCTTGTTCAAAACAAAAACCAACCTGCATCTTCAGACGTCCTCAAGGGTAGGACTAGTGCGAAGAGCAAGAGGCAGGAGGATGCAACAAAACCAATGAATAACATCTTCGCAAGCAGCCTCCAATTCGTATCAGTAGTCCGCATACAAAATCGGTTTTTCAGAACCAAAAAACTCCGTATGCAGAAGTTACGCTCAAGCACAAATAGACCATGGCAAAACCTGCTCTATTTGTAATTCCAAATTGCGACAAGATCGTCTGGGAGGCAGCACTCAACAAAATGCAGCTCACATATCCTCCCGATAAACCGGAAAAATAAGGCAAATAGTAACGAACCGCTAGTTGCATAATCCATTTCCGAGTATTTCTAACGACAAGTGTCCACGAAACCAATATTGGTATAAAGGGGAGTCCCCGGTGGGCGAGTAAATCCATTTGCCAGCCAAAAATCTATTCGCTTGCAAACTAATCCTGACGCCATACATATGCACGCATTCCAAGCATTCATGCCATTGCACACTCCGAAGCCAACCGAAATAACGGGCGTGCCTGCAGGCATCGGGATAACAGGTGGAATCCGAGCTCCCGTGCAATTCCCACAAATTGCGCCAAATCCGGTCGGATCAACAAAACGCAGGGAACTATTAGTAAGAAAAACATAGCTACTCGTGATCGTGCGTAATGCAACCTGTTCATCAAAAAAATCCCCAGCGCTCAGCTTCGATCCAACGGTATCCAAAATCCAAAATTCCTTGCTCTGCCCCATACTGCGGAGGCATGGATGATAATCGGATTGAATCACGAAGAACGCCTGTATCGACGTGGCCAATACCAAAACTCCTCAGAGCCATAGCTGTTAATAACTCGAAATCAACTTTTGCTCGCTTTACAGCCAATGAGGAAACCACATCCTGCGTCAACGATGCGACGAT
>JBBRJI010000641.1:0-3934 GCA_038219625.1 Pirellulales bacterium
CGGCTCGCATGCGCCATCGCGACGGGCCAGTGGTTCGAGTGCTCAAACGATGGTATCGAGTGATGCTGCGTGGATTGCTCCATTTCAAATGGATCACGTTGAGCGGCTTTGCGTTGGTATTCGCAGCGGTCGCTTGTACGATTCCCTGGCTCGGCGAAGAACTGATGCCCAACTTTCGAGAGACCGATTTTCTCATGCATTGGGTTGAAAAACCAGGCATCGGAATCGATGCGATGGACCGCATCACCACTCGGGCGAGCAAAGAACTGATGGCAGTCCCGGGGGTGCGAAACTTCGGGTCGCACATCGGGCGCGCCACAGTAGCGGATGAAGTCGTCGGTCCGAATTTTACCGAACTCTGGATCAGCATCGATGAAACTCAAGATTACGATACCACGGTTGCGAGGGTGCAGAGCGTCGTCGACGGATATCCAGGTTTGTATCGGGATCTACTAACGTACCTCAAAGAACGAATCAAAGAAGTTCTCACGGGAACAAGTGCGGCAATCGTTGTTCGCATTTATGGTCCCGACATGAATCGTCTTCGAGCCATTGCCGCGGATGTTTCCGCACAAATCAAACCGATCGACGGGGTGACGACGTTAAAAATCGAACCGCAAGTCTTGGTTCCGCAGATCTCGATTGAAATGAGACCAGAGGCAGCTTCGCAGTTTGGGTTGACGCCGGCAACGTTGATGAGAAACGTTTCCACGTTGGTCAATGGAACACAAGTTGGTGAAATCTATCGCGACCAAGGCATCTTTGGCGTCTTTGTGCGTGGCAAGGAAATGGCTCACCGCGACCCGTCCGCAGTAGAACAGCTCATGATTGATACTCCGTCTGGGGCTCAGGTGCCGTTGAGCAGTGTCGCCGATGTCACCATTGTTCCCGCTCCCAACGAAATCAAACGGGAGGGGGCATCGCGCCGTCTCGACGTTACGTGCAATGTTGCAGGACGTGATTTAGGGGCTGTCGCAAAGGAGATCGAGGCTGCCGTCCAAAAGAATGTCTCGTTTGGGACAGGTTACCATCCCGAGTTCCTAGGTGAATATGCGGAAGCCCGAGCGTCGAGACAGCGTCTATTGCTGTTGTCCGTGGCAGCCATTTTGATGATCACTGTGATCTTGTACGTGGATTTCCAGTCTTGGAAATTGGTATTGCTCATGCTGGGGATGTTACCCCTCGCTATTTTAGGTGGGGTTTTGGGCGTTTTTGCAAGTGGCGGCATCCTGTCGCTTGGCTCCTTAGTCGGTTTCGTGACGGTGATTGGGATCGCAGCTCGAAATGCAATCATGTTGATAAGCCACTACCGCCATCTCAATTCAGTCGAGGGAGTTAAGCATGGGAATGAGCTAATCCTTCGAGGTGCAGAGGAGCGACTCGCACCGATTTTAATGACGGCGCTTACCGCGGCGCTCGCGCTCGCTCCTCTGGTTTACACCGGTAACCTACCTGGTCAAGAAATCGAATACCCGATGGCGATCGTCATTCTGTGCGGTTTGGGGGCTGCGACGATGATTAATTTGTTCGTTTTGCCGCTTCTCTTCGACTCTGTCCATAAAGTCAAAGACGCTGAAAAACCGTCGGCTGAAAAACCGTCGATGGACGTGGTTTGAGCCTCCCATTCTGTCTATCCTCCGCTGCTTAACGCTTTCGCAGTAATTGAGCTTGTCGTTTCGGCATCAGCCCCGTAGATCTATCTAACGAGAGGATGTTTTTTGGGCTGACCGCAGATCGACTACCTTTGAATAGCATGACCCGATGCTTGATCGTTCTTTTTGCAATGTTCGCAGGATGTGCGAGCATACGCGGATCGTCGCGCGAATCTACGTCCAAAACCATACCATTTTCCAACACGTTGCTCCGACAAACGTCAGCCTCATCAAAAGAGCTCCGCAAAACCAGCGTTCCTACCATCGGGAGCCTTCGTTTCACTTCGATTAGCCGGAAGGCCGTTATACCAGAGACCGAATCCGCATCGATCGAAATCGACCGGATTGATCGTTCGCCAACAGACTCCTCATTGTATTTGGATCGGCAGTCACTTGCAAACTTGACCGACTTGGACTTGCTTGCAAAACCCGTTGAGAAGGGGGCCGTATGGGACCGGCTGCTTAACGATCAAACGAATTTCTATTCTAAGGAATCGCTGATCGGGCTTGGCATTGCCTTCGGCACTGGCGCCGTGATCGCAAACACCGACATAGACAATCAAATCCAAAAACACTTTCAGTCATCGGTTCGAGGTGCGACAAGTGATGAATGGTTTCATTTTTTGCACTCGAACAAAGAGCTTGGGAACGGAGTTTACACTTTGCCAGTTTTTGGAGCGGCTTGGCTGGCAAGTGAATACATCGATGGTCCACCCATATTTGAAACCGTGGGGCTTTGGGGGGAGCGATCCATGAGAGGATTCCTCGTAGGTGCACCGCCATTGATACTGATGCAACACCTGACCGGCGGCTCGCGGCCCTATGAGACCATCGAAGGATCAGAATGGCATCCCTTTCGTGACACCAACGGTGTAAGTGGTCATGCGTTCATGTCATCCTTACCGTTTATTACTGCGGCCAAACTTTCGGAAAGTTCATGGCAAAAGACATTTTGGTACTCCGCCTCTGCGATTGGTCCGCTGTCGCGAGTTAATGACAATGCCCACTACCCATCGCAGGTTGGACTGGGTTGGGCGATTGCATTAGTTTCTGCGACCGCAATCAATCAAACCGACACGGGCAAAAAAGGCTGGTCATTGACTCCCCAGTCGTCGCTGACCTCGAGCGGAGTCGCATTGCAATATCGTTGGTAAAGCAACGAGGAGGACAACGTCGAGGTGCTGATTCAATCCAATCTGGCACCGAAAGTCTGACAAACCTGGCATCGATGACCGTTGAAAATGCGAAGTGAGTAAGGCAGTTACGGATCAACGGTAGCGAAATCGACGCACTGGGTAGCTCCGTGATGGAACGGAATAATACCTTCGAGATTGGACTGTGTAACCTGCGTTTGGGACGTAACCATAGCCATTGTAACCATAGTTGTTACTGAAGCCATTACCGTAGTCACCGTAACGATTCCCGTAGTTGCCATAGTATTGGTTTCCGAAACCATTCCCGTAACCGTTGTAGTAGCCGTTTCCGTAGCCGAAGTTGCCGATGCGGACCCCAGGTCCATAGCCACCGACTTGAAGTTGTAAGCCTCCGAATTGGCCATGAGCTAGGCCACTGGTCAAAAAGATGGCCGCGCTTAATGCGGCAGTAAGTGAAAGTTTTCGAAACATAGAATGGTACCTTTTGAGAATTGAACGAAACAAAACGAAAAAGCCGGCGTGATGGAACGAAGATCTCCATTACGTCGGCTCACGTGGAAACTCGCCGCCAAACATTGTTGATTGCGATTTGTCAGTTATCCGATAGCGCTAAGCGTTGAAGTCCAGCTTCTTGCCAGCGTTTTTAAACTATAGCGCTAAGTCATGACAAGGAAAGCGATTTTCAAGTTTTTCTGTGAAGCGACGTACGAAATTGTCATTTGCATTATCGTGTGGCACGCCCAAGAGCGATTGTCGTGTGGCACGACCAAGAGCGGTTAACGTGTGGCACGCCCAAGAGCATTATCGTGTGGCACGCCCAAGAGCGATTAGCGTTGGGCGTGGGAATTCTGGCAAATGTTTCTCGCGACTCACCACGCCCTTCGTAACCTCAGGGGCGTGCCACACGTGCCACATGCAGATAAGACAGGTACAAAGTTTCGCTGCGCCGAACAGTGGAAAAGAAGGGGCGCTTCAGTGTGTTAATAAACGCCCGTAACTGCTCAAGATACGATTACAGCTTGATTTTTTTGTCCGGTCCCGTATCCTCGAAGGAGTAAACAACATCATCGGATGACTGTATAGAAGAGCAATTCGGCCCAGCTGGATAGCTCGTCGACGAGTAAGCCG
>JBBRJI010000642.1:0-3930 GCA_038219625.1 Pirellulales bacterium
CCCGAGTAGGAGCACAGACTGGGCAGACGTAAAAGCGATCGAGCGATACGCCCCCATGAGCGATGGAGTCGATATTGGGTGTGTGAATCTGCGTATTCCCGGAATGGCTGTAATCCCCCCAGCCTGCATCGTCCGCTAAAAAAATGACAATGTTCGGTTGCGTCGCGGCCTGGAGTTGGGCGCTGAGCTTGGCTTTGGTTTTTTTCTTGGCTGGTTTTTCTGTGCCTTCCGGCACAATGTTCGCGATCAAGCGAGGGACGTAACTATCATAGCGATTATCGGGCGAAGGCCCTTTTGGGTTGATCGCGGCAATTTCTTCATGCAGAGGCTTAGCCACGTCGCCAAGTGCTTCAATGGCGGCAAGCGCAGGCATCGCGGTCAGAACTCCGTTGGCCTCAGGTGACGCGAGGGAGCCAAGTGTCTTGAGGGCCGACGCCCGCAAGGCTCCTTCACTGTACAAGCCAAGTGCTTGCGCGGCCACAATTCGAACGCTCGGCGATTCATCTGACAACGCAGCTTGCAAGACTGCTTTGTTGGATGAGACGGTATCAGCCCCTCGTATCAACAGCCCAAGTGCTCCCCAGTAGCGAACCGCGCTGTCCTTGTCGTTCAACAAGGCAATCAGTTCCTTCGCATCGGCGGGGTTAGAACGAGAGCTGAGCTCAGCCGCCAAAACGATTCGCTCGAAAGGCACCTTGGCCAAGTCACGGGCTGTATCGTAAGGCGTTGAGCCTTCGGAACGAGTGTGAATTTCCCGTTCCGGCAGAAAGCAAATATCGCGAATTTTCAAAACATGTTCTCGCTGAGCGCTACGCATTTTTTCTAAAATGCTGACGTGCTCGGGTGATTGAGACAAGTTATGAACTTCATCGCGGTCGGACGAGAGGTCGTATAGTTCCTCAACCGCCTTTGGCACTCGCCAAAAAATCGATTGAGCATCATTCGTCTTGCCTGCGACAAAGAGATCGTTCCAAACGCGAGTCGTGGGTGTCTCGAATTGATAAGCGACACGCTGAGCCTGCGAGACATGCGGCATGTAGTTTCTTAGGTAGACAAAACGTCCGTTCGTGACGCTGCGCACCATATCCATGCGTTCGTCCATGCGGCCACGTTGGCCATAAATAAATGGTTGCGGTTGACTCTGATGCGGACCAGCGAAAGCGTACCCTTGCATCCATTCTGGCGGCTTAATGTCGACCAAACTAAGGACCGTAGGAGCAAGATCCACGAAGCTGACAAGTCGATCGGACGAACTACCAGCCTTGTACTCTTTGGGTGCAAGGTGCTCCCATTTTTTGGGGAAGTAAACCACCATGGGCACGTGTAGGCCGGAGTTCGATGGCCAACGCTTGCTACGAGGCATTCCGCTGCCATGATCTCCGTAATAGAAGACGATCGTGTCGTCGGCTAGTCCAGCATCGGCAATTTCCTTTAGGTGGCGACCAGCATCCGCATCTGCTTCGCTCACCTTGTCATAATACTGAGCCCAGTCTTCGCGAACTTCTGGTGTGTCAGGATGATAGGCAGGCACACGTACTTCGGCAGGATCGGTGATCTGCTTGTGCGGGCGGGTTCGAATCTGGCTTTCATGACTTTTGGTCGAATTGAAAATGGCAAAAAAGGGTTGACCAGCGGCACGATTCTTCCAGTGGGCCTTGTTGGAAGAATCGTCCCAGACCTTTCCGGGCTCGCGCAGGTTATAGTCGGTTTTGCTGTTGTTGGTGCAGTAAAAACCTTTCTCTCGCAGGTACTGCGGGACCATTTTGGTTCCGGCTGGCATCGAAACCATGGAACGCATGTGCAGGCCACCGCTGCTGGATGGGTACATGCCAGAGATGATGGCGGTACGGGCGGGCGCACAGACTGGGGCAACGGACCATGCGTGCTTAAACATCATCCCTTTTGCCGCCAGCGCGTCTATATTCGGCGTCCGTGCGAGTTTGTCGCCGTAACATCCCATCTCGGGACCGTGGTCTTCGCTGGTAACCCAAAGTATGTTGGGTTGGTCGGCAGCTAATATGCACTTGGGTAAAATAGCAATTATCAAGAGCACTACTATTTTTTGGATTGGAATAGTAATTTTCATATTCGGAATGTCATGACAGAGGGAGAGGATTCTTTTGACGGCGAATCTTTCGCCAACGGATGAAGTATACACTTGCCAAACCGTACCCACAAATAAGGCGTTGCTAAGAGATGAAAATACCCGCTGGAAATCGGAAAAAAACCAACGTGTCGTTTCGCAAGAAGATCCTGTTTTCTGCGCTGACGACCGTGTTGTTTTTCGCAGTGCTTGAGTGCGTGCTGACGTTGGTAGGAGTTGCACCGCAGACAAACACCGAAGATCCTTTCGTCGGATTCTCCGGGCTTTTGCCATTGATGGAAATTGCGACCAACGACCAAGGTGAGCAGATACTCTCTACCGCCCAAAACAAACGTCATTGGTTCAATGCACAGTCCTTTCCGAAGACCAAAAGCAAAGGAACCAAGCGAGTTTTTTGTATGGGTGGATCGACAACCTATGGCCATCCGTATTGGGATTCGACCTCGTTTCCAGGATGGATGCGGGAGTTTCTACCAATCGTAGATTCGTCCCACAAATGGGAAGTGATCAACGCAGGTGGGATCAGCTATGCGAGCTATCGAGTCGCTGCTCTTATGGAGGAGTTGGCACAATACGAGCCGGATCTTTTCGTTGTCTATTCCGTTCACAACGAGTTTTTGGAACGTCGCACCTATCAGAACATGTTTGAGACCTCGACTCTCAATCTCAATTCACGCGCGATGTTGGCTCGCACTCGCACTTGGGCGTTGACAGATCGCATCATTAAGCGAGTCCGAAGCATGGCCACCGCCGCCGCTCCTGCACCTAGCGATTCCACCAAGTCAAATGTAGAGGTCTTACAGGGAGAAGTGGATGAGATTCTCAATCACACCGTTGGACCAGTCGATTATCATCGCGATGCCGATTGGCGAGCCAAAGTGCTTCATCATTATGAAGCAAACTTGAGACGCATGGTTGCGATTGCACGCCGCGCCGGTGCAAAAATCGTTTTCATTACACCCGCCGCTAACGAAAAAAATTGTTCGCCGTTCAAAAGTGAGCACGATCGCAACTTGGCACCGACAGACCAAGATCGCTCGCTGGCGCTGGTTCAGCAGGCGGAGAGCGATGCTATCAGCGAGGACGCAATGAAGTTACAGCCCGTACTGGAAGCGTTGACCAAGATGGATCCGAATTATGCCGAGTATCATTATCGACTAGGGCAAACCTATTATGCGACCGATCGATACTCAGATGCGCAGCTTGCCTTTTCACGTGCATTGAATGAAGACGTTTGTCCCTTGCGCGCGGTTGACGAAATCAAAAAAGCTATCCAACGGATTGCGCGCGAGTTACAGATACCCGTAGTCGACTTTGAGCAGAAACTACGCCAGTTGTGTGACCTAGAATACGGACATTCCATCCTGGGAGAAGAGTACTTTCTCGATCACGTACATCCGACCATTGATGTGAATCGGAGATTGGCCATATGGATCATGGAAGAGTTGCAAGCAAGCGCAATCGTCCAAGGCAAACGAGTCATCGACCTGGTCCTGGCCGACGAATTTTCTGCTGTGGAAGAAAAGGTTCTCGGTCAAATCGATCAGGGGGCGCAGGCCTTTGCTCTTCGCAATTTGGCAAAAGTACTCCATTGGGCTGGGAAATTTGAGGAGGCGGTTCCTCGTGCGAGAGACGTTTTGGCGATACTTCCGAAAGATCCTGAGAGTCGGTTCCTATTGGCTAGATGTCTGAGCAATATGGGCCGAAGCGGAGAGGCGCTCGAGGAGTACGATCAACTTTTTGCCAATGGCGTTGACTACCCTCGGGCTTATCTCCCATTCGGCCAACTGCTTGCTGAAACCGGAAACCTCGAGCAGGCCAAAGCA
>JBBRJI010000643.1:0-3913 GCA_038219625.1 Pirellulales bacterium
GGGGCACCGGGTGGCGCGTCGAAGTAACCCAGGTGCCGCGAAAAATTGCCGCTCACCACAAAATTGCCAAGCAGTGCCGCGAACGGTAACGGCATGTCTGAGTTGTGCGCTGAGGCCGCGATCCGGAAACGGTAGCGTCCAGGCGATGGAGCCTTGAACTGTCGGAGGTCGGACGCAGAATCACCGCTGTTGCGGAACAGGATGACTCCTTCATCGCGTTTCCACGCGCCAGCAAGAAACCACTGGGGGAGCGAATCATAGAGATCAAACCGCTCCGTTTTGCTATCTACGTTGTGAACGGGCGCGAGTGCTTCATTGAGCACGGCATCCGCCGCGTCGAGGTATCTCTCCATGAGCACGGGCGAGATGTTGAGCGCGGCACCTACGTTATCAAAACCGTGTGAGATGGAATCTTCTGGCAACATCTCCTTGACCGAAGCAATGACGTTGAAGAGATCGCTAACAGTGTTCTCATACTCGACGCGATTGAGTCGCCTCAAAACCACGCGTCCCTCCGAACGCTGATTCGCTGAAGCTTCGTTAAGCCGATCTGACAGCCTTTTCACAAAATCTGCAACGTGCGCCGGTTGAGGTCGTGGTTCCGTATCGGGAGGCATTTCACCAACGCGCACACGGGAAACGATCTCTCGCCAACGCTCGAAGGTCGATGATTTGGTTAGGTCAACGTCTAACTGGTCAAGCCGCAATTCGCCATTCGATTTTTCCGGTCCATGGCAACGCAGACAATGTTCTTTTAGAAAGGGTTCAACGATGCCGTCGACGCCCGAAACGTCCGTAGCGACAAATGTATTCTCGTTCGATCGGAGCAAAGCGTTCGCACTCACCAACTCAACCACGAGCAAACCAACTCGATTGAGGATCGTCCTGCTGAACAAGTTTTTTCGTACTCCAAATCAAGCTGTTGGGTAGCATATTCGTGCCGACGGGGCCGCGAACGCTTATTCTAACATACAAGGTGCTGAAAGTACCAACAAAATGGACGAGCGAGGCCCTTCGCTCGGCTACCTTTTCTGAGCGATGGCCTCGCGCAGCTACAATTACCGGGTAATCGACTCACCGCCGCCTTTGGATGCCATCTGGCTTTGCGTGTTTGATGGGCTCGACGGAAGATACATGATCGACTCGCTTGTACCGGTATGTTCCTTGAGCTGATTGGCCACGCTGCCCGAAAGAACTGGTCCCGAGCCCATCACCGACCAGTGCTGATGGTCGCTTCGAGCAAGTGCGAAGCCGGAATTGATAACCGGTTGTTTGGTCTTGGCATCGGTGGCTATAATCGCCAGTTTTGCCGTACCCATCGCCTTCTTGCGTTCATAAAAGTTGACTTTGGGAACGCTTCCCATCAGCCCAAGCGGTATTTCTGGAGTGCCCACAACCATCTCGGTGCGATCTGTGCCAACACCTCCTGAAGCGACTTCCATCACGATCTCTGCGTCGTCCGCTTTGTCCACCAGCGTGCAGTGATTTGCCAACAGCTTCGATCGCATGCTAAGCATGACATAGTTTTTGTCGACGCAATCTAGCAGATCCGTCTTCAGAAAGACCTTGGCCCCCGACACTGGTCGGAAGTCCACTTTAGCGAGCGACTGGTCCACAGCATTGCTGATGAGCAGTTGTTCCAGTCCCGTTCTGGCCGTGTCGGATTCCTTCATCGAAGCACAGCCAAGAAAGGGAATGCAACTACCGACCAACAACCATCGAACGTATCGCTTCATGATCTATCGCTTCCGTACGAAAAGCCTAAATTAACCATTCTGCCTAGATTACCATAGGAACGATCTTCTCGGGCAGTTATCAAGGTTTCGTAAAATTCTTTCTACAAGTCAATAGGAGCAGCCACAGATCGTCTATTTTGTGGGCTTCAATGGACTTGCATCTAAGAAGTCGCGAGGCATCAGTTCAAAGCTGTTCCAAACAATAGGCTGGGCTGGCCAGTCTTCGGTCCGCGGATGATGCACAAAGGACATCCGATACCAGGCGACAACATCAGTACCCATGACCGGTTCGTCATTCAAGTAATTGGCCAACGCCGATAGCATTCTGCGATTGTCGGTTGACGAATATGGAAACTCACGTGCTCGGTACTTGGTAATAAAGAAATCGCCCGTGCACACCGGGAAGCCACCATCTTTCCAAGCTCCATGACCACCCGGCAGCAGGTGATACGATCTCGCAAGTCCCATCGCATTGATCGACTTAGGGTTTTTGACTCTCCACGAGCGAAACACATTCTCGGCGAGAACTCTAGCACTTTCTCGCTCAAAGGGACGCCACACGCCGCGAGCCACTTGGGGATCGGCTTTGTCGGTTTCATAGGTAAATTCCTCGGCAACATTGGAGTCAGCGCCATCGATATCGAAATCAATCCGGAAGTAGAAATTATGAACGTGGGATGGAGCAAACACATTCTGACCTTGATCGTCCTTGCCAACAACAAGTCCCGCATCGGTTCCAGCTCCAACATTCAAATGCTGTAGGCCACCCGTGGCCCCGACCTCTGGGCACAAGCTACCGTCATTTCGAAATTTCCATCGAATCACATAGGTGTAGCCATCGCCGGGGCCTTTGAAGTGGACCATGGACCAAAGGACCAACATCTTGCCAGGCGCTCGTCCTTGCGTGCCCGCGTAGAGAAACCCAATGGGCTCCTCATGCATCATGACATCTGCGGTGGAGCCGGTAGATGGTTTGCCATCGCGGCTGAACGGCCGGCAGCCAGTGCCGGCCGAATTGCAATCGCGGCCAACTTGCAACGGCATTGGATTGGCTAAAAACCCGCCTAGGGAAAAATCTTCAGGTCGAGGTGCGCCTGGTGCATAAGGGACATAGATCTCAGCTAAGTTGATGGACTTCAAAACCTTCTTGCCTTGAAAGAAGACATCATTGATCATCAATCCTTCGACGTCTCGAAACTGCCACCGAAACGACCAGCCTTCCCATTCGACCAATTGACCAGCCTGGGTGTCGGGCGGTTCTTGCGGGAGCTGGTCCGAAAAATCGATTGCATCCTGCGGATAGCAAGCGAGCCCTAGCCATAGCCAGCAACAGCAAGCTACTGTCCAACTTCGGGCAAAGAGATTGCTGGTCGATTTCAAGGTCATGTCGCGCACCCATTCATTAAGGCCAGTGGCGTAAGTCTTATGCCGTAAGCCGTAAGTCTTAAGGCAATACCGTTCAATTAATTGTTTAACAGTCAGCCGGAGGCGTACTCGATACCATTAACGTGCGCCTACGGCTAACGGTTAAACGAAATTGGGCTTCGTTGAACGGTATTGAGTCTTAAGGCGTAAGTCTTATGTGTTCAATCTGCTCTCGTGCCAGTTCCAAAAACACATCTGCAAGCTTTGGGTCTGCGCCCAGCGTTCTAGCAATTAGCCATTGCTTATCAGGGTAGCGCAATTGACATTGTAGTACCTTGTCTCGCAATTGTTCAATCAATTCACCTTCGAATAGCAAGTGGGGCTGGACCAAAACGGTTTGGCATTCCCATTGGGACGCTTCCTCGAGCAGTCCGTCCACGTTGGGTTTTCCACCTGCAAAGAAACCCGTTTGGTAGCGAACGACGCTCAATTGTGCAACCTTGAGTCCGGTCAGTTGACGCATATGAGCTAAGGCTTGTAGATCGCTAGTCCCCCGTCCGACCATTGCGAGCCCGATCCGACCTAATGTCATGAATTGCCCTTCGCAGCGACCGGTGTTGCATTGAACCTTTGCGCACGCGTTTGCAGGACAAGCTTGTCCTTTCTCTAATGCGCTTACCTCCGCATAGCGGACCTGGGACAATTCCAACACGGATGGGTGCGTCCCTAGAGAGTCGGTCTGTCCAATCACTTCGATACCGCATCGTTTGCCAGCTTGAGAGACCGCGTCTGGAATATCTTGCAATGCATGC
>JBBRJI010000644.1:0-3910 GCA_038219625.1 Pirellulales bacterium
TTTTCCCAACAACGACGACGGGCACCCAAAAACAAATCATGGCCTTGCTTGGGGCTTGTGCGGCTTCGCAAAAGCGGATGGATACCGGAGCGCGTATCGCAGGCGTGCATCTGTACGGACCTTACTTTGCAGAAGACAAAGTGGGTTGCCATCCGATCGAGGGGCGCCGCTCGCCAGAGGGAAACGAATTCAACATCTACTTCGAAACAGGACTGATTAAGGTTGCCACCTGCGCTGCGGAGTTGCCGGGAGCTGAGGCGTTCTACCGAGCAGCCAAGAAGCGTCGCTGTCTCGTCACTTGCGGACACTCAAACTCCTCTTGGACGGAGATGCAACAAGCCTTCGACGCCGGGATGCGTCATGTGGATCACTTCTGGTGCGCCATGAGTTCCGTTCCCTCCATGCGTCAACGCTTCAATGTCCCCATGCAAGGCAGCATGGCGGAGTTTGTTTTGATGAATCCGGACATGAGCACCGAGATCATTGCAGATGGCTTTCATTTAGCGCCGGAGTTGTTGGAGTTTGCTTACCGAATGAAAGGGGCAAATCGCTTGCTGCTCGTCACAGACAGCAATCGCGCACTCGACTTACCTCCTGGGCGATATCGATTTGGTTCGGAAGACGATGGCTCCTGGTTTGAAAGCGATGGAAAAGTAGGTTGGGCACCCAATGGGAGTCTTGCGAGCTCCATCATGGGGATGGATCACATGGTTCGGCACATGATGGAAAACTCTTCGGCGACTCTTCCCGAAGTGATTCGCATGGCCAGCCTCACTCCTGCCGAACGCACAGGCATATCCAAGCAAACCGGGAGCCTAGAATTAGGAAAACGGGCGGACATCCTGATTCTCAATAGCTGTCTAGAGGTGCAACGTGTGTTTGTCGGTGGTGAGGAGGAGCCCCTGCCATGACGAAACAACGAACAAGAGCAACTGGCATTGTAGCCTTTTGCTCCGCAAAAGTGCGCCTATCAGTTGCACTTTTGCGGAGCAAAAGGCGACAATGGTGTTATTATGAAGTGCATCCTGTGGATACCAGCACGTTTGTAATCCATTTGCATAAGTCGAAGCTCATGCCCCATCTCTTCAGACAAACGTGCTTTTTTGGGAATCTTTTCTTTTTCGCTTTGGCATTGGCATTTGCCGAGAGGACGCATGCCGACTTCGTGATTTATCGATTGCCTGGAACAAAATTGGTCACGGTACTCGAAGGAAAAACTAAGATTTTGGCTGGTCGACTTCTTGAGTACACTCACCCGACTTTTGGTTCTATGGCCTTGAACCTGGATGATGCGGTCATAGTCAAAGCTCCGACGCGAAAGGAGGAGTTTAAAAGACTCCTCAATCAAGCAAATAAGTCGAAGGAAGTCAAAGACTATTTGGAGGCAGCAAGCCAAGCGCTCAAACGCGGGCTGCTCAAAGAGTTTTACGAGTGTTGCAGTCTTGCGTACAGGATCGAGCCAGAAAACCCGACGGTCAAGCGATTGATAGAAACCAGAAGGCGAGTCAAGCAACCATTGGGCGATCCCGCGGCAGTAGAGCAGAATCTCCGCGAAGGCACGAACTTGACGAAATTGAAAGTTGAGGTTAGTTCACACTATGTGTTGTTGCACGATACGAGCGACGCAAGAGTTGGACGAAAGACCAGAGCGCAAACTAGGCTCGAATTATTAGAGACGGTTTTCGAATCGTTTTTCATGAAATTTGCCTTGGATGGAATAGTACTAGCACCTCCCAAAGAACACATGATGGTTTTGCTTTTTTCGGAAGAGGAGACCTTTCAGCGTTACTCGACCTTGCTCGCTCCTGAACTAAAGATGGCGGCTGGATTTTGGTCTCCCAAGGACAACATTAGCGTGTTCTACGATCAGGGCACCACCAAGCAAATGATGCTCATGACGGATTTGGTTAAGGACATGCAAAAAAACAAGTTGAAGCTACGCGGGACTGCGGTTTCGCAGGAAATGGCTCACTTAGCCAATTCATTTGAACTGTTGGTCAAGGTGGCCCGCGAGGAATCGGACATCGAAGTGGTCTCGCACGAAGCGACACATCAATTAGCAGGCAATTCGGGACTGATGCCTCGAGGTATCATCGGAGCGAGGTGGGCTCACGAGGGATTGGCCAGTTATTTTGAAACACCCTCCGGCGCCGGGTGGGGTGGTATCGGAGCTGTGAATCAGACGCGATTGGCGGATTACAAAATTATTTCCCGCGATCCTGCCAGGAGAAACCTGGAATTGATTATTTCGGATCGTCTGTTCTATACGGCCAAGAACCTTGGGGAAGCCGTCGAAGCTTATGGCCAAGCTTGGGCGCTCACCTACTTTTTAATGGAGACGCGGTTTGACAAGTTAATGGTCTATTACCAAAAGTGTTCTCAGTTTGAAAACGAATTGCCAGCTTCCAGTCGTGTTAAAGCCTTCACGGAAGTATTCGGCGATTTGCGGACGCTCGAGAATGAATTCAATGATTTTATGGCGTTGCTCAAGAGCGACCTAGACCGGATCCGAGATGCCGCTCGATAAGTGTAGAACGGCACTCCGTGCCGTTTTTCTAAGTACCTTGTGCCGTTTATTTCGGCACGGAGTGCCGAGCTACACTTCATTGTGCCGAGCTACACTTCATTAATCTTGTTGATCAATTGTCGTAGTCTGCCAATGCTCCGTCGATTGAAATGCAGATACAGCCTTGGCAGGTCATTAAGTTCCGGTTCGTTGGATTCCTCGGGCAAAGCATTGCGTTGTTCTATCTTCCCAGACACCAAAATGTCTTTGAACTCCATATTCATGGCTTCCAGTTTTGCGTCGGACTGATTCGTATTCATTCGAATGACTAGCAAGTCGTTTACGTATCGCATGCTATGGTAAACGCTATAGAACCCAAGAATCTCGGCGACGGCTTGGTCTGCGTTATCGGTCAGGAAATACAAATGGACATCTTCCGGGCTGATCAACTGCTGGCTGAGCAATTGTTCTTTAAAAAAAGACACAAGCCCGGTCCAGAATTTCCCGCCCGGCTCATCCAGCAAAACCAAGGGAAGCATCGATTGTTTGCCGGTTTGCAGAAGCGTCAAAACCTCAAGCGTCTCGTCAAGTGTGCCAAATCCACCCGGACAGCAAATCACTGCGCTGCATTCCTTCACGAACATCAATTTGCGGGTGAAAAAATATTTCAACGTGACCAATTTCGGGTCGCCCTCGATGAAGGGATTCGCCGACTGTTCAAATGGGAGCATGATGTTAAGCCCCATCGACATTTCGCGACCGGCTCCTTTATGCCCCGCTTCCATTATTCCACTTCCGGCACCGGTAATGACCATCCATCCGTGCTCCGCAATCTTGCGGCAGACTTCGGTCGCTTGAGTATAGTTTGGATGATTTGGATGGGTCCGGGCGGATCCAAAAAGAGTCACTTTTCGTCTTCGTCGGAACGGCTGGAAAACTTTGAAAGCATACCGCAACTCTCGCAAAGTGCGGCTCAAAATCTTCAGGTCACCACGAGCGGTCCCATCTAAATAAAGTCGGTCGACCGTCCGCCGCATCATGTCGATCAGGTCATCGCTTTCAAGTGCCGATGGCAATTCATCGGCAGGTTGCGGTCGCGACTTTTCGTCTTCACCGAGGGCTTCAGGTTGGATGGGTAGTTCGGGAGCTTCATCGCTCATGAAGAGTTTCCTAGACTTTTTCAAAGTTTCAAGCCAACGACGCTTCTCGTCGCTTATTCTCGGTCTATGTATTCTCGGTCTCACGTATTTCAGGACCATTGTACTCGAATACTGAAGCTTTGCTTGCAGCCAATGCCCCCAATGCCCCCGAGTTTACTCGGGGGATACTTACCATAACTCTAGAACCGAGGTCAGCACCCTTCCTTCAAGCGATTTTTAATCGAACAGCGCGGCCCTCGCTCAG
>JBBRJI010000645.1:0-3894 GCA_038219625.1 Pirellulales bacterium
GCAACCGATTGCTGCCCCCGTCCAATCTAAGAACAAGCAATCCAGTCGCTCGGTTGACTTTCTCTTTGATGATGATGATTTGGCGATTGTCAACAAACCTGCCAATCTTTTGACGGTACCGACGCGACACCGCGAGCCGCATACGCTGATGTCACTGGTCGAGCGCCAGTTCCAAAAATCCAACCCAGGTGCTCGCGCTTTTTGTGTGCACCGCTTGGATCGAGGGGTTTCTGGCGTTTTGGTCGTAGCCAAATCGCTCGAGATGGCAGAGGCACTGCGAAACCAATTCGCGGACCGCAAACCGCAGCGAAAGTACATCGCCCTGGTCGCCGGCATACCGAGGCCTGCGAGCCATGAACTGCGAAGCTACTTGGCAACCGATGCAGACCTCAATCGCTATTCTGTTCCGAATGCCGAACATGGCGAGTTAGCCATTACGCACTATATTACCCGGCATGTTTGGCGAGACGCGGCTTTCTTAGAGGTCCGATTGGAAACCGGTCGCCGCAATCAGATCCGCGTGCAATTAGCGGAAGCTGGCTACCCAATCTTAGGCGATCCCCGTTACAAACCCCGACAGGCAGAACATTGGGCATGGCCTTATCGTCGTTTGGCCTTGCACGCAGAGACTCTCGGCTTCAAACATCCCCGTACGGGCGAACCCATTCAAATGGAAACACAGTGGCCACAAGAGTTCCGCGACTTTATCCGGCATCAAAAAAAACACACGCAATCCAACGACGTACACGAGCCCCACTAAAGTTGTCCTGAGCCTGCGTATGGTTCACTAAGGCGAGCGGCGGGCTCTTGTCAATTGGTTGTAAGTCGTTGTCTTGATGAGTCTACTTTCAAAATAATTTCATTCCACTCCTCACTTATGACGGTAAATGAATGAGGGTTAAGCGAGATGGAAGTGTTCTGGTTAACGATGCCGAAGCAGTTCAATCCGATTCGACGCCGCTAACGCGCGAGGCGATGGAGCTTGCTCCAGTTTATGTGTTATCGGATGTACTGGTCGACGTGTTGGCTCCACGGGAAAAACGTTTAGTAGTTTTTTCGTCGTCGCGTGGTTGATTGCGACGATTGACTTCTTTTTTTGGTGGTGCCGCGTTGAGCATGTCATCGGTCCCATCCGTTTCGCACTCAATACGCTGCTAGTCACTTGGACGATTTTCGTGCCTTCTTACTTTCTATTCTTCGCATTGAGGATGAAAACGGTGTATCCGCACGGTCCGTTACCACCGCAATGGCTCGCGGACGAAGAGCCGACGGAGGAAATATACGAGTGGTGCAAAGTCCATGGGGTACAGATTTCAACGCGACATAACGTCGTTGAATATCATCGCCGTTGCTGGCCGAAGCGAACTAAATGCAAGGAAGGCAATTTAGCCTATTTCTATGACCACTACGGATATCGGGAGTACGACTTCGTTGTTCAATTGGACGCTGACCATGTTCCTGAGGCAGGTTACTTGGAAGCGATGCTACGTCCATTTGTCGTGAACGATGTTGGTTACGTTTCCGCACCAAGCATTTGCGACAAGAATGCAGGCGCAAGCTGGTCTGCGCGAGGCAGGCTTTATTCTGAATCGGTGATGCATGGCCCACTTCAATGCGGCTACACCAATGGTTTCGCACCTCTTTGTATCGGTTCGCACTACGCGGTGCGGACCTCCGCTCTGCAAGAGATCGGAGGACTTGGACCTGAATTGGCAGAAGATCATACGACAACACTCATGTTCAATTGTCATGGGTGGCGGGGAGTTCATGCAATGGATGCCATTGCGCACGGCGACGGGCCGCCGACGTTTGCCGATTGCTTAACTCAGGAATTTCAGTGGTCACGTAGTTTAATGATTGTGTTGTTGACCATTTTGCCTCGATATTGGAGTGAGCTTTCGTACCGCAAGCGATGTCAATTTCTCTTTACTGAGTTGTGGTATCCACTGTTCTCCTTGAGCATGATGATCGGCAATCCTTTCAGTTACTTTCACTCCCACCCTGCTGGGATGTGACGCAGGGACAGCGAAGGGCTATTACTTCTTTTTAATCCTTATTCAACTTAGTTATACGGCCGCGTTGGCGGCGGTGGTGCTTGTCCACCGTTACGAGGTTTCCCAAGCCGCAAACTCCATGGGACACTCTCTTGACGAAAACATTGATCTGCATCGAGCGACGAATGGCGGTCGACTTTGTTCGCAAGAAATCGTAATCGCCATGCTCTCGATCCTTCCTTTGATAATGATTGTTTTCAATGGCAGGGATGCAATGACGATCGTCCCGTATTTCACACGTCCGGGAGCGGAAATCCACAATGTTCAATCGAGCACTCGCTAACGAACCCAATCCCGACTCCCGGCGTGTGGGCCTCTCCGCTTCGATTTGGCATTCATACGTCAGAGCGTTATCCGCGGTACCGTTATCCGCGGTACACCGTACGGCCCGGAGTCGTGCACCATTCGTGCCTGGCACCTATCGAAGGGGTTGTGCGCGAGCTAAGTCGCAGACAGCGGAGTACGCGGCGATACGTCAGGAGCATCCGGCCATTGAACGCAAGCTGAATGAGATTCTAAACCACCAACGCGGCCGTCGTGCTCGATACTGGGGGATAGCGAAGGTGAGACAGCAGGAGACGATGACTTGCATCGCGATCAATGTAAAAAGGATTTTGAAACTAGTGACGGGAGAGGTTTGCTTTGGATAGCGGTAAATAGGCGAAATACGTCGCTATAGCGATGAAAACACAGCCAAAACGACTTTCTGTCTTTAGGGCTGCATCAACACGATGAGTAAAAAACAAAAAATCGAGTTCCAACCAATTCTCTGATTCCACGAAACGCTACTAAGTCCGCAGGCTCTACTTGCTGTAATCCCTATCGGGATAGAAGCCCGGCGTGGGCCGCGTCGCGGCGACCTCCGGCAGCTTGCGTAATTTTCTATTCTGATGGGACGCGGGGGGGCGTTTCACGGTGACCCCCGGCAGCTTGCGTAATCCCTATCGGGATAAAAGCCCCGGGGGTGCGCCGCTTCGCGGGATGAGTCCCAGCACTCCAAAAGATTATTTTTTTTGCATTTGGCCTCGTGGGCACCGAATCGACATTGGCAGAGACTATCCATTTCCACTAAACTCCCCACTTGTCGTGACTCAACATTCGTTTGCTAGCATTGCTAGTTGCGCGGAGATTCGCGGCCCGCGTTGCTACGAAGCAATGTGTTCGAATTCAATCCACAGGGAGGGTGGTCATGGGTAAGGAATCCATACGCTTTATTCACGCCGGAGATTTTCATCTCGAGCGTCCAATGCAGGATCTCATCGATCTGCCCGAACACCTTAAACAACAACTCGTCGATGCGCCCTGGAAAGCGGCCGAAGCCATTTTCGAAACCGCTATCGTCGAAAATGTTGACTTCGTGCTCCTGGCTGGTGATCTTCTGAACCCAGTCTCATGCGGTGCCGCTGGTCCCGCGTTCTTACTCGAGCAGTTCGAACAGCTCCAAAAACGCAATATCCAAGTTTTCTGGGCGGGTGGCCAAGTCGACGATCCCGATCGCTGGCCCGATGCCGTTGCCCTCCCAAGCAATGTTCACTTGTTCTCGAAACGCCAACTCGAACCCGTCGTCTACCGTCGCAACGGCTTTCCATTGGCCACCATTCTCGGGCGCTCTAGCGATGGTCGCGAGTCGATTCGAGCCGCCGAATTTTCACTCGAAGCCGACGATACCTATGTGATCGCTCTGGCTCACGGAGTCGCCGATCGCGATTCACTCCTCAGTCAACGCATCGACTACTGGGCGCTTGGTGGAAATCACCAACGACAAACCTTGCATGGCGAAGCTCCCCACATGCGTATCTGCGGGACACCTCAAGGCCGTTCCTTTTCCGAAGACGGCTCG
>JBBRJI010000646.1:0-3888 GCA_038219625.1 Pirellulales bacterium
TGTCATTGAGCAAACTCGTCCATTGCTCGGGAGTCGGAGCCGACTTGCGGTCCGATTTGCCATTTCGGTCTGGGGCTTTTTGGATTTGAGATCGGAGTGACTCGAGTTCCTCAAGGCATTCACGTATGGCGGTTAAGGACCATTCGCGGATGGGTTTTCGAGCAGGAACTGCAACGTAGGCTGCCTGTAGTCGTCGCAAAATCAGCCAACGGCACCATTGTTGTTGTTTTTTCAGCCATAGGAAACGACTGGACTCCGGGTTGCGTTCGAGGATGGGGATGTTGGCTGCAAGCAATTGGGTGACGGAGGCTGGATTGTCGATGATTGAAGGATCTGCCGAAATTTTGGCAGCGATGGATTGCATTTCAAGCATCGACCATTGAGCGGCGGCCTCCAATTGGGTGTCCCCTGCGATGCGGTATCGTTCGCGACAAGTCTCAATGGCGACCTCAAAAAGCCCTAATTTCAAAAGCGATTCGACAAAACTCGCGTCCGGATGGTCGAACGAGAGTGGCGGTCCAATGGCGAAGGGTTCGGCTGTTTTTGCCGGGTCGATTGCTTGGCCAAAAGAGAGAATCGCTAGGATTTGCAAAACGCAAAAAGACACTGTCAACGATATTTGTTGCGGCCTAGACTTGTGCAATGAAGTAAACTTCATCAGGATAGAGTTGTTCATTTTCCTCTCACGGATGAATTCATGCAAACGACTACTTTTGCTGGCGACTTTCGAACGCGAACACTTGGAGGTGAGGCGGGTAGGGTATGCAACCCCGAATTGATGTCGCGTTACCAGTTGCTGCTCGATGATCGGAAACTCCAATGGATGACTTATCATAAGCTGGATCGGGTTTTGGGTAGTGGCGGCCAAGGGATTGTATTTCTTTCGACTAGGCAGGGGGCGGATGGATTCGAGTTGCCTGTTGCCATGAAAGTATTTTCGCCGGAACGCTTTGGAAGCCAAGCGGGCTATGAAGATGCCATGGCAAGAATTGGCCAAGTTGCGTCGTCGGTTGCTCGAATTCAACACGAAAGTGTGCTCAGCGTCCATGACTTCATCGATCGCAATCGTATCCGCATTTTGATTATGGAATGGATCGACGGCTACGATTTGCGAGATTTGCTTCGGCTGGACCGGATGTCGAAGATTCGCGGTAGACTCTCTCAACGTCGATGGGACTATATCAACAACGTGATCGTGACGGCTGGCCCTGCTCATGCACGATTCAAAGCAGGTGTAGCGGTGGCTATTGTTCGAGATTGCTTGGCGGGATTGGCTGCCATGCACCGCGAGAATATAGTTCACGGTGACATCAAGACTTCCAATATCATGATCAAACGAACGGGGCATGCCAAATTGATCGATATTGGATCGGCATTTGAGATGGGAAAACAGCCACAAATATTCACTTGCACGCCAGCTTACGCCGCACCAGAGGTGCTTGAGAATGCACCAGTATCGCCCCGCAGTGACTTGGCTTCATTGGGCTACGTCCTGGTGGAACTGTTGTCCGGCCAACCCTGTTTCGCTGAGACGGATTCATTGCGCGATTTGCTAGAACAAAAGCGTTCGCTTCCAAATAGACTTCATGAAATATTTCCCCAGGAGGTTTCTTGCAATGGACTTCTGATGAATTTTTGTCGTGGGCTCATTTCACCCGATCCGTCACGGCGCTTCCCAAGCGCAGAAGCTGCGGAATTGCTTCAAGAAGGAGCGGCATCCTTCCACCGTCAACTCGTTCTGGGCGATCTTGCGAGCGAATACGACAACGATATTCGCGTTTGGATCGAAGAACTGAAGCTGTCAGACCAGCAAGATTAGTGGTCCGTCGAAAAAGTGTAGCTCGACACTCCGTGTGGAGAATCACGGCACGGAGTGCTGAGAATCACGGCACGGAGTGCCGTGCTACACTGGGGCTATTCCCTAAATCCTACTACCTTCCTTCCGGAAAGAAGCCATTCCGCAGATGAAACCTTTCACACTAGCACCTGTAATCGCCATTACCCTTTCCCTTTCTGGGGTATCTTTGCGATCTGAAATTCGGGCTCAGGAACTTACTAGCAACATCGCGTACGCGGAACCCGCACATGAGCGACAAATGCTCGACGTTTATTCCGTAAAAGGCGCAAAGAACAAGCCTGTTGTTTTTTGGATTCACGGCGGTGGTTGGCAAGTGGGCGATAAAACGAGCGTGCAGATCAAGCCGCAGGCGTTTGTTGACAAGGGCTTTGTCTTTGTGTCGACCAATTATCGGCTGCTGCCGAATGTCGACATGGAAACCATCGTGCGTGACGTAGCGAAATCGATCCATTGGGTTCACGATCACGTTGCTGACTACGGTGGTGACTCGAAACAGATGTTCATCATGGGGCACTCAGCAGGAGCTCAACTCGCCGCACTCATCTGCACGGATGATCGGTACTTGAAAGCGGAAGGCGTCTCGTTGAGCGTTGTCAAAGGCTGTGTACCTGTGGACGGCGATACGTATGATGTGCCAGCCATCATCACCACTGCGGAAATTCGTCGGTTAGCGCATGCGCAGCCTCAAGCCAAGTTTGGCCACCGCGAGAAGTTTGGCAACGACCCGGAGAAACATCGCAATTTATCTGCGGTCACGCATGTGGCCAAAGGTAAAAACGTTCCTCCCTTCTTGATCCTACACGTGGCTGGTCATCCCGATACCAGTGCTCAAGCCCAACGATTGGGTACTGTTCTCGGTGAATTTGGCATTTCAGCAAAGGTCTTTGCGGCAAAGGAAACGACGCACTCCAAAATCAATGACGACCTTGGATTACCGGACGATCCATCGACAAAGGCTTTGTTCGAATTCGTGGCTGAGTCGCTGAAGCGATAATGCAATGCCCCCGAGTTTACTCGGGGGATGCTTACCTTATCTCTAGAACCGAAGGTCGCGACCCGCGGCAAAACGCTTGGAGAAATTTTCTTAATGTTCTGGCCTCTTGTTTGCGTTCTGATTGCATCTCTCTGAAAGTACTCAAAAATCCGGTAAAAAATTCCCTGCGGGTCGCTGCGTTCCATTCCTGGCCGTTTGCGTGCATATCGGCGACATCCAAAAAATGCAGGTTTTTTACCGATTTCGCACCATCGCACCGTCGACCTGCGTCCCGAGCTAGCTCGCGTTTGAAAGTATTCAATCTGCTCCTTGACTCTAACAACCGGAGAGGGTATCCTTCGAATCGGCAACGTTAATAGAGGAGCACTACAATTAACAAGAATAATAACAGAGCAGCGAGCTCCCATGGGGCTGTGCACATACGATCATTAAAGGTCTTTTATGATGTGGTTCGTCGGCGAAGTTTTTCGCAGGCGGCGAGCGATCATGGAATGACGCAGAGTGCGGCGAGCCAAAGCGTTCAGCATTTGGAGGATTTTCTGTCCGTTCAGCTGATCGATCGGACCAAACGGCCGTTTGTATTAACGGCTGAAGGTCAAAAGTTTTTTGATGGATTAGCGGGCGTTTTGCGCCAGTTCGATTCTCTGGTGGATGAAGTGAGATTGGGCAGTACTACTTCGGGCGAGGAAGTCACCGGTCATGTTGTCATCGCTTCTATCTATTCCATCGGCTTGAGTTATATGCCGGTTTTGGAGGAGAAGTTTCAAAAGAACTGTTCGTCGGCGAGTTTTGCCTATCAGCTTGCTCACCCACATGAAGTTTACAGAATGGTGGAGCAAGGGACCGTTGACTTTGGAATGGTTAGCTATCCCGATCAGAGTCACTCAACCTTGCAGACGACTTTGTGGCGGCATAAAGAGCCAGTAGTTAGCGTACACTACGACTTACCGGAAGACAACGATGAACCGGAAGAAAACATCATGCACCTCCAAGGCGACAACAGCAAATTCTAAATTCACAAGGGTGCGTTAAGCGT
>JBBRJI010000647.1:0-3883 GCA_038219625.1 Pirellulales bacterium
CGGTCGGTTGTTCATGACTCCAAACTTGAGTCCCCTTTTCCCATGAAAACGCCGTGACAAGCTGCTTCTCCTTTTGCTTGCCCTGAATCATCGTGACGTAGACTTGGTCTCCCCAAACCACCGGGCTACTTTGACCATAGCCAGCCAACTGAGTTTGCCACGCAAGACTCTCTTTGTCATTCCAGATCAAAGGTAATTTCGCCGTAGTCGTCGAATGGTTCATGGGTCCTAGAAAACTTGTCCATCTCGACTCGGTGGTGTCGACGGGCAAAACGCTCAACAACAACACGGTAAACAGCCAATTCATTATTTCATTCCTTAAGAAAAACTTTTGTTACTTGGAAATGGCCGAACATTGCATTCTCAAGTTCAACAGATGCAAGTCGACATCGAAACTATTTGCCAATTGCCCCGTCGGGCAATTCAAAAACGATTGGATCTGTTGCATTTGTGGGCATAGTTAGTTTGATAGGACTGCGATTTTGGTCTTGGAAAATCGATTTGATGGGCAACACCCCAGCTCCCACCGATTCGATCGTAACACGTGTCGGCCTCGTCGGATCGAAGGACAGTGCAGACGATACGGCTAAAAGATAGAAGGGCTCTGAGACGGTAGGGAGTCCGCTTGCAACCACTTTCCACTCGTCACCCAATTCTTGAAAAATGTCGATGCGAACGTCGGTGAGAATGGTGCCTTGGTATTTCACCAAGGCTTTGTATTTCGATGTAGGTTGCGTTGCTTTGCTAGAACATGCGGGTAGCGTCCAGGCTAACAATAGGAGCATCAAAAGTGAACTTCGCATCAAGTACCTCCCTTGAACGTTTACGCCTAAGGACCGTTCGATAAATAAGTATCCGCTTTGACCGTAGCGAAAGTCGTTAAGACTTTCGGAACTTTGGGCAGCCGAAACTCTTGACGAGTTTCGCTACGACAATAATTGATCGAGCAGTCCTTAGTCGTCGATCCTTGCAATGTCGCCAGCATTGCTAGTATGCAGCGCGATGTGGATGGCTCGATCGATACTGTCACTGACCAGTCGCGTGCTGCCATCACCATGCGTTACTTGAGCGCCACCACTGTGCTCACTGCGAGGCCCAAACCAGCCTCGACCGTGTACATTCACGTCCGGAATCCGACTGTTGGGGGTTAGATAGCCGTTGGTGACAACCGCATATGGCACACCTCGGATCCAGCTCTCGCCACGCAAACCTCTCCACGAAGTGATCGATTGCGAGATAGTGGCTAAGTCAGGGTCGCGAATCGTAGAGCCCAATACGAAGCCTGGAACACCTGGCGGATTCGAGGAGGAACCTCCCCACGAACCAATTCGTCGATGCGGTATCTGCGGCATAGCTCCTGTCGAAATAATCTTGTCCCCTTTCAGTGTCTCAGACAGCATGACGGTGTTGCTCAGTCCATCGGTGATGACTGAAATCCTAGCGAATGAATTCTCCCAGACAAAGCCGTCGGTTGCATATCGATCGTCGTAGTTTGTACCTGTGCCACTCCCATATGAGTACATATAGTTGAGTCCCGCAACTTTGCCTAGCTGAGTGTTCGACAGCACGACGTCAAACAAGGGCTCTGCCGGATCGCTTGGACATTGCATGATGGGCAGGACTGTGCCTGCAGCCACCGCGTGCAATACATTGAGTCGTGCTGCAAACGCAGGACCAACGTAGAGCGGCACGGAGTAGTCGATCAGGTTGGAAAGATTGCCCTGTTCAATGTAGGGGAGAATTCTCGCCTGTGGCGAAAAGGAACTCGACCCCGTCAAGCCTGGAAGACGTTTGAATGTCGACTCATAATTGAGAGTCGCGAGCCCCATCTGCCTTAAGTTATTCGAGCATTGCATACGCCGAGCGGCTTCGCGAGCAGCTTGCACTGCCGGTAGCAACAGGCCTACCAGGATTCCAATGATGGCGATGACAACGAGCAACTCCACCAATGTGAATGCCCGACGTCTTCTAATTCCGTTCCGATGATTTTCGTAAAGGCTCATGTTGATCTCGTTAGTAATGAAGTAATGGACTGTGAAAGAATGGATTTGGGAAACTCAAAATGCGAGGCTATTCACCGACTAACCGCCTACGGCAATCAGTCGTGTTGGCGTGCCCGATAAGCTGATCTTGGCTTGAACTTCTAAGTCGGAGAGCGAAAGTACCCAAACGGACCCGTCGCCTGGATTCGATAGTATCGCAAGCTTGCGTTGCGGGACGAAGCATATTTCGTGGTGACCGTTGTGTCCTTCGATCTTGCTAGCACCGACTGCGAGGGACTTCGCCAATTTAGCATCGGAGTAGTTACCATCGCCATTCGGGTCTAAGTCAACGACGTGCAACGACTCAGCGAGTTCACTTTCTCGGCGATCCGCAAAGAGAAATGCGTATTGCTTGCCTTGAGACCCTACCGAGATTGTCTTGGGAGTCGTGAGAGAGAGCCCTTTTTCAACCGGGATAGGGAGTTTCGTGACTATCGGTTTAGCCGAGCTCGCGTCTAGGATGCACAATGAGGACGCCTCTGCAGAACCGGTGGTAAATAGGACCTTGCGTTCATGATTCGCGAACGCACCGGTCCGAAGCGGTTTACCGGTTTCTGCGTCTTCACCCAGTGACAAGTGATGGATCTCAACGCCACTAGGTTTACGACTCAGATTCAAATCGGCTTCTACCCAACAAATACCATCGGAGGGTGCGAAGAACACTTTCCCTGAATTGGTAGTCGCACCATGCAACCCGCCGGATGGCAAACGGAGGGAATAGCCATTCGCTGCACCGGAGCTTGCAAGACTGACGACATCGACTCTGCCTTGGTTGTCTCCATCGCGATCAGCCCAAGTTGCGTAGCAAACGCGACTATCGACAGCCGCGAGTGTAATGTGTCCACCTCCAGCGGAAATGAATCGCGAGCCAGTTGACAATCGCGACTTGAGCAAGATAGATGGCGATAGGATGGTGAATCCGTTTTTCTTGTCGTTGGCAAGATAGATATCCCCTTGGTATTCGTAGACGTGCGCCGGATTTCCCTGATGAATGTCGAGCTGTGATGCGATTACCGAAGGAGATTTTTCGAAGTGCCAGTGGGAATGATTGCCGTGTTCCTCTTCCTCGACTCCGGCGTTCAGAGCGATCCAGCCACTTTGGAAAGCACCATTATCATTGTCATGCACACCGACGACCACAACGCCTCGCACCGATTCCATCTGGACCATGCTTTGCTTGTCGCGATCCAAACCAAGAAGTCCTGGAATGGATTGCTTTTGGATTCGCCATTCAGCTCCATCCCGAACAACATCGCCACATTGGATCGCCTGTTCCTGATTGTCCTGCCAGAAAAGCCGCGTGACCGTTCGAGGCGCGTTCGACTTTTTCGGTTCTTGCTTTGCCTCTTGCGAAAAAACGTTCCAGGACAAACCGAAAACTAACCCTATCACTGGCGCGATTCGCAATACCGTCGCTCTGCCAAACCGTGATTGCACATTGCCAAGCCGCATCGCTAACCTCACTCTCAAGTTCCAATGGTCAAAACAGATTCGTCGCCGGACTTAAACTGCAAAGCCGGTCCATCGATCACGATCAAATTATACGCACAGTAACCATACCTGCAATAGCTTTGCGTATGCAATATGTGAGTTTTTTGGTTTTTTATCGCGATCCTGGAGCGGTGAATAGCTGGGGCCTTAGGAAAAAACCGTAGCGTAAGTCTCGTCGCTTTCGGTTAATCAAGATGAGCCTTGCGATACGCCCTGCAGCAAAATCGCATCGGAATACGATTGCCATCTTTGGTCATCAGCATCCAAGTCAATCCAACTCGGAAGCGTACCATCTACCCATCCAATCAATGGCTGAATACATCCGTCGACTATCGGATGTACCCACGCTG
>JBBRJI010000648.1:0-3875 GCA_038219625.1 Pirellulales bacterium
ACGAATGGTACTGTCGACATGTCGTAAATCGTTTCATTCGAAAGAGTTATCATTCCTCTCGAGTCGTTCGCGAAGCACAATTCTCGGTTCCATCATCTTCTTGTATTGATCCTTGCGACGCTTCACGACGCGAGGTTCAAATCGTCCTGGCCGATCGCCTACCACACACTGACTTATCGATAAAAGCATTTTGCGGCAGTACGCCCCCAGTTGAGCCGAGTCTTCGATTCGGCAAATCTCTTGCCAACCAGCTAACACGAATTGGCATGCGCTTGTAAAGCTGATCTGCCGGGGCTTCATGTCGGCCAGCGTGGCGGCAATCGCGATCGTTGTTCGAATGAGATTGTATGCCAACATCGTAGTCCAGAATTCGCGATGGACCATCTCAGGTGACTTGCATCGAACGTGAGCCAAGTTCATGTTCGACTTGATACTTCTGAAATCCAATTCGACGTTCCAGCGGAAGCCAAAGAGCTCTGCAATTTCGTCTTTGGTAACTGCATTCTCCCCTTTGGCATTGAGCAAAGTGGTTACGATGATAAATGGCTGTTGCTTGCGGCCCGGTTCTTCGATCACGTAACGGATTTCTCGAAGGGTGATCTCTTGAGGTAACAGGCCGTACTCTTCTAAGCTCATCCATTCTGGTCGGACGCCTTTTTTCCAGCTTACGCAATGGTCTTTCTTGCCCAGTCGCGTGCCTTTGCGAAAGTCGGTGTGTCTAGCTTGATGCTTTCGAAAACAGATATCGACACCCATCTGCATCAACGTCCAGATCAGCCAATAACTGCAGTAGTGCCGATCTGCGACAACGACATCCCCCTTCTTAAGTGAACCAAAGAGCTGCTTAAACAAGCTCGTTTCTCCGGTCCCTTTCCCCTTGTACTTGCCCAAAGCCATATTCGTTGTCGCTCCGGTGGCAAGTGAGATTAGTCCTGTGACGCGAGCGATTGGAAATCCAAGGCCAGGTTTTTGGGCTGTATGCTGAGGATACGCCGCTTGGTTCATAGGGGTATCGGGCATCTGAAAAGTAAGCCCATCCACTAGGTACACATGGCGATTCTTCCACAACTGCTTGGAATCCACCTGTTGTTCTGCACCTATAGCTACCTCGATACAAGTCTGTTTGATCGCAACCTCGGATAGCTTAGCGCGAGCTCTGCAGTAGTCTCCAGTATCAGCAGTTGGCGAAGTCATTCCGGCACGAATGAGGAACGCAGTAATCCTGCCAACAGCCGACTGGCAGGATGCTTCCTTTCCATCTCTCAAGACTTGCCCGAGGAACGCCCACAGAACAATAGTCGTCTGATAGATGCCACCGAAAAGCGAATTGTGCTTGTGGAAGATCTCCCGAATTCGTTCGCTATCGAGAATCGACGCGAAAGGGAGATCGTCATGAATCAAGAAACCTTGAAGAGCATCTTTGAAAGTGAAGGGGCGGCTGCCCGGCGAAGCTGGTATAGAAACCAAGATAAAATCCCTCCTTGGACTGTTTATGCATAACGACCAAGGAGGGATTTCAAGAATAGCCAAGGCAAGGGAAATAACGCGAGACCGATCACCAAGGTTGGCGAATAATTAACGAAATTCGCTTTCAGCCGCTAGATGACGTGCGCCTAAATCTGATTCCGACAGCACCATTCGTGCCAGGCACGTGCCAGGCACCTTCTTTTCTTCCTAAGTGGCTCCAAAGAAAACGTCGTTCCGTCGACAAGGAAAACTCGCTGGTTGTTGAACGAAGGAGCAGTTGAACTGATGATCGAATCGCTAATGCGGTTCTGCAACCATAGCACTGCCGCCATTGAAACCCGATGCCTAGCATCGCTATAGGAGGTACCCTTTGTGGATAAAGTCCCTTCCCTTAGGCGTTTGTTTGCCTTGGCCCCTTTAGGAGCATTTTTAATGAAATGGGCAACTGCATCCTTCAAGCTGGCTTTCGGGTTAAGCCGCTGATAAATCATCAACCAAAGCGTGACACTTGTCGTGTAAACAGTCGCGGGTCCAAGCGGTTGGATGGTGTCGGCGAAATTGTCATCCGCCCACTGGCTAAGCAAATCGAACGCTGAATTGAATGTGTCTGAACTGGAATCCGATGAAACGTTTTGCACAAATAGCTCCTTTGGCAGTGTGAAAGAAGCTAATAGGGAAGCGCAAATACCGCGCCGTTTAGGCTGTTTTGTTGAGATAAAATTAGAAGATTGTGAAAGTGAGTGCCATTTACCTATTGCCCCTGGCTGGAGCGTGCCTGGCACCTATTGCGCTTACGTATTGCGTTTACGTATTGCGTCCTTGAGCCCCCCCTATTGCACCCCACCGTTCCGTTCCTCGTGTTTCTGTGGTTATTTGTCCCTGGTTAGTGTGAATCGGATTTCAAACTGCTTATCGGCTGCGGATGACAATACCTCGCGGACTGATTTTGAAAAATCGGAATAGTTGGATCGTTCTTTGGCAAAGTCAAGGCTCCAACTACCGTTCGAATTGGAAACGTTTCTATTGTTGCTCGAGATAATCTGCCTTGTATTCCACATCTGTTGGGTGCCATTTTCGGGTGGCCATTCTTTAGTCAAGGCAACCGTTAACTCCACTCCCATGCGAGCATTGTTTCGATTGGCAGTGAATTTGATTCCGGACGCACCGTCTGGAAGATGATGCGCAACCGAACTAGAAGTTCTACGATTTTCGATTCAGTCAGCTGACGCCCTTCGAATGAAGCGAGCTGCTGCTGCAAGTCACCTGTAAATGGCAATGAGTCTTTCGCACACGCAACCAAAGTGACCGTTAACGACAGTTGTCTCGCGAGTTGCCGTAATTCGTACAGTCCATCCGATTCAAGCGGCATCGATTCCATCGCCTCAAGGACTGCGGGCAAAGCCCCATACCCTAGCTTTCCGATCTCTTCGACAGCAAAGGCGCGCTGCGTATTCGTAGTGGCAGCGAGAATCGCGTTGATTCGCGGAGCCGATTGATCGACCGGCACTCGCTCTATTTCTCTCGGCTGATATTCGGCCAACAATTCGATGCCCGTCTCTGCTCGCCAATGATTAATGGAACGGATGCGTTGGACCTCGATAACGTCTGGCGTTCCTTTCGGATCGAAGGCGTACTTTTCAGGGAAGCGCCCCATCAATACATGACCAGCCACATCGCAAATCCGGGGGTCAATGAAGCTGTAATCATCCCAGGTACCCGAAAGACCGTCGCGCTGGTCTGTGTCACTCAGCGCATCAATCAGCAATGACTCCATTTCCGTTTTGACCAACTCCTTGATTGGCTGGCGATCGTTGCCAATGTTCAATGTCCCTCCTGGGCCGTTCGATGACGAGGAAATCATTCCCGTCGAAAAGCCGAATGCAGTTACGATTTCGAAACGTACTGCGATAGATTGAGCAGCGTAGTGGTCGTGCAAGACAGTTATGCAATCTGCCGAGTTCCTTGATGTCAAAAAACGAATCAGCTCTTTTACACCCTCCGATATCGAATCTGTCTTTGACTCGGTCTGGCCGGCCTCGATACTGACTTGTTTCCATTCACGAACCATGGCATCGATCGCTCTTTCTGGGTTTTCGTTTGCGATTCGCCAAGCTGCTGTTGTGCGGTTTTTCAAGTCAGGAGCGTTATCCATTTGAGCCATTAGAAACGTCATTGCAGTTTCACCGAGCGAAGCAGCCAATTCGATCATACCATCACGAATTCTTGACGAATTGGAGCTTCGCGCGCCCTGAACGATTGCTTCCAACGCGTCGTCGGGATACTTTTCGACTAGCCTTCGTGCCTGATTTAGAGCATACCGATCACCGAGCATAGTCGCTTGCCGTGACCATCAACTCGCGCGATAGCCCTGGTTCATTTTGGTCGGCACAGGCCCGCGCCAATACCAC
>JBBRJI010000649.1:0-3870 GCA_038219625.1 Pirellulales bacterium
GTCGTCGATGCCTTTGAGTTGGAGGCTGTTTTTCAAGCGATGGCTCAGGCAGGACGCGTTGAGCAGCCAGGGCGAGGTTTCATCTATCACCTTCCCGTTAGCAAAGGGCTGACCAATCTTGCCAGCGTCTTTCAAGCCCAAAAGAATTCGGTAAGTATTCAGCAAGTGGTGCGCGCCATTGACACGCTTCACGGTGGAACCCAGTGGCGGGCGAATCAGTTGCTAGTTCATGATCCGCGCGCTCGGGAGTTTGCGTCAAGCAGCCGCGGTATCAGTAAAGACCTGATGGTCCTTAACGTGGTTTCCCAACGCAAAGATTCCGAGACACTTCTGCAGGTATTTCTTGAGCACGGCGTCTCGGGTGCAAGTATCGCGAATTGGCGGCTCGTCGATTCCGATTCCGAGTACACTCAAGGTGGATTACGAATCAATCGCGAGATTGGGTGCATCACGCTCGTCTCGTCTCGCACGAAAATCGAAGGCCTTGTCCAAGTTTTCCGTGACGCCGTGGTTGCTGGCGAAATGAAGTCGGCATGCTGTTTCACTCACTGCGTTCCGATCGTTAAAACGTTCTCGGCGATTCGCTGACTTGTACGAATTCTCACAAAGTTAGCGAGGTAATGCTCGCGATCGCACCGTAAATCAGCATGGGCACGAACGTCTGACGAACACCATCGCACCAAGAAAAGCTCCGATCGTTTTTAGAACTTGCAGGGACGAATCGCGGAAAGCCGTACGGGCTGAGCAGGCCGAGCGCTCAGCCAATGGCGGACGGTAAATCGCAAAGGTCATTAAAGATGCGGCTGGAAGCTTGAGCACCGACGGCACATACAAAATCGCATGCGAACAAGTTGATGGCCAGCGGTTTTTCTTGCTTTATTGTCGAAAAGCTTCGCGATAATGGTCTGCCCTGTCGGGCAAGTCCAACGCTGCCTTTAATTAACGCGTGCCACGTTTACTTGACGCCAACTTCTTTCTCGCAACTTCTGATATCGCAAGAACGGCAGGATGCTTTACCTTTCGCTGCTACGGACAACGCGTAAAACTTCTCGGATAAGTTGGCAATGGTGCCGATGAATTCGACACCGTACATGGCTTCGACTTCCTTTAAGATGATCTTCGCCACGGGAAAGACCCCCACCCCTGCACTTCCCATGATCTTGAGCATCGCACTATCGTCAAACTCTCCGACGATCTTTGGCCTTATCTCGCTCTCTTCAAACCAGTAATCGAGCGAGCGACGGAGGAGCAACTGGTACGCGACTAGCTTTGGCAGGACATCTTTGATTCCAACTCGAAGAACCATAGGGCCGCCGACCGGTCGACCTTTGACCATGTCAAGGAGCTCTTGGCCTGTCGAGAAGATGTCTTGCGCGTACGCTTGAACGGCAGTTCCCAATTCAGTTAGCGCCAATCCGCGACCCGATTTCCGAAATAGCTCTTCTCCAAGAGTCTTCTCCAAGTCACGAAGCTGAATGCTAATCGTTGCAGGCGTCACATGAAGCACTTCACTGGCCCGCGCATCCGAGCCCTCGCGAGAAACCACCTAAAAATACTGCAACTGGTGATAGTTCAGCCAGTTCATTTGCCATTTCTTTCATTTGAAATTACCAAAGTGTCGTCGCAGTCAATTCAATTTGTTTTATCCTTTAAATCGCCGATAATCAAGATTTTCCGGTTGACGCTCTATCTTGGATTGCACCGTCTGCGGTGGCCTTTACCATCTATAACATCGTCGGGTGCTAGAAATGGCTGCGTTTCGGAAGCACCCATCGCTAAACGGTTACTCTAGGAACTTGAGGGAATGAAAGTGTCTGAACAACTTCGATTTGAACTCGTCGTCATCGGCGGTGGTCCGGCCGGAGTCAGCGGCGCTATCGCGGCTGGAATTCTAGGTAAGCGTGTGGCTCTGATCGAAAAGGAAGCTGTCGTCGGTGGAGCTGGGATCAACACGGGAACAATACCTAGCAAAACGTTGCGAGAGACCGCACTGATGCTCTCGGGGGGACGATCACGCCGACTCTTTGGAGTCGATCTTTCGTTACGTCGCGAGGCAACTATCGCCGACTTTATGTGTCATGAAAAGCAAGTCAAGTCACAAGAACGAAAACGCTCCGAAGGCCAGCTCGCTCTCCGAGGAGTCAACACGTTTCACGGCGGCGCAAGCTTCGTTGACCCACATACGATCCGTGTGGTTTCTGGCAATGGCGTTGAGATGCTGGTTCATGGCGAAAAGATCTTGATTGCGACCGGTTCCTCACCATTGCGACCACCGGAATTCCATTTCGAAGACGACCGCGTTCACGACTCCAATGAGATCCTGGAGCTGAAGGCTTTGCCGAAAAAGTTGGTCGTCATTGGGGCTGGCGTCATCGGCTGTGAATATGCCGGAACGTTTGCGGCGCTGGGTACGGAAGTCCATTTAATTGATGGCCGTGACACTCTACTTCCGTTTCTAGATCGCGAGGTCTCTCGAAGTCTAGTCGAGGCCATGACCGAAAACGGAATTCGCTTTCACTGGCAAGAGAAAGTTCTAGAATGCGACGCCAGCCAACCTGGAAACGTCGTCATCCGGCTCTCCTCTGGAGCAACGCTTGAGAGTGATGGTGTTCTCGTTTGTGCAGGTCGAAGTAGCAACACCGCTTCGCTCAACACATCTGCCGCCGGTATTACGCTGGGTATCCGCGGTCTCGTCCAGGTTGGACCACAATATCAATCGACGGAAGCATCGCACATTTACGCCGCCGGGGATGTCATCGGGGCACCCGCGCTGGCGGCAACCGGCATCGAACAAGCTCGCGTCGCCGTATCCCACGCGTTCGATGCTCCTTGGACTTGCAGTCTTTCGCGGCTTTTGCCAACGGGTATCTACACGATCCCCGAAGCTAGTTTCGTCGGAGCCACTGAAGAATCGCTCATCGAGAAAAAGATCCCATACATTGTAGGTCGCTGCCGATACTCCGATATTCCACGCGGTGAAATTATCGGTGACCACGTTGGATTCCTAAAGCTCCTATTTCATCGTGACGATATGCGACTTTTGGGTGTTCACGTGATGGGTGAACAAGCAACTGAAATTGTCCATCTGGGACTTTTAGCCATGATGATGAACGCTACTGCAGACCTCTTCAATCAAACGTGCTTCAACTATCCAACGCTCGGCGACGCCTACAAATACGCAACCTACGACGCGGTTCTCAAGCGACGATCGAGCTAGCTCGAATCGACAGCTGGGTGGCCCAAATGGGGACGAGCAGTGACCGGAAAAGATCGCGGAGCAACAAGGAGTATGGCACACTCTACGGCCTATTGGTCGCCCAAGAAAGCAACAAAAACATTTCAAATGATTGCAATGAGTCCGAATATTACCATCGCGGTAGGGACGGCCATTGCTGGCCGCCCCCCGCACAGATCTGTACGTGCGGAACTACCGCATACGGCTCTTACCTTGGATGTTGACTGGCAAACCTTACATTTGGATAAGGATGTAGGATCTTCGGAGTCGGTAACCATTGTCGACTGAGCTTTGACAATTTCGCCCACGTCAGATGTCGGCCTCGTTGACTGGGCTTTCGCAGTACGTTGAGCCACATCTGTTGCAGAGCGTCCTTGAATTGCCGCAAACGTTCATAGTTGCCAGGCACAGCGTAATACTGACACCAGCCACGATAAACGCTCAGTAGCCAACCGCCCGTCTCAGCGAGATCAGCATGTCGACGATGTAGCAATTGCACTCGCAACGCAGCCAACTTGGTTTGGAATTTCTTCCGCGACGTTTTGCGGTGGATCGTGAACTGTTGATCCAGAGGTCGAAGACATAGTGCAAGAACACGTTCGCATATAGCGGTGAAATTACCGCGTCTTGCGGAG
>JBBRJI010000650.1:0-3866 GCA_038219625.1 Pirellulales bacterium
ATTTTTGACTTCGGCAGCAATGGTGGTCGGATAGCCCGCAGGATCGAAGATGGTGATCTGACCGACTCCGCTTTGACTCTCTTTGAGTGCCGACCAAACCGATTGGACATCATGCCCTAACGGATTTACCATTCCAATACCGGTTATAACCACACGACGGCGCATCAACGCAATCACTCCCAAATACAGTGTCTGCAAAAATCAAACCCACGGCGATTGCGAATGGCGTTTTTTTGAACCATCGCCTACGATACCAATCCAAATCAAATGAACTTCGATTGAGTGACCGCGCGACTTTGTACCATTTTTCTCGCCGCTTGGCGTTCCGCCTCAAGCATGTGCTCAGGCGCATGTATTCTATACCCGTTTTGATCCACAGCAACATCGAACAGCTTGAGAATACGCAGCGTTCGGAGCAAATCTTCGGGCGGAAACAACCCGGATGGGCCAAATCGGTCGTCAAGAAAGGCAAAAGAGAGCTCTAATTCCGCCCGCACCTGTCCGTTTACCGTGACCCGCCCCTCAACAATTGCACCGCTGGGTTTCTTGTCCTGAACAACAGCAGTCAAGAGAACTTGGTCGCCAGGAACGATCAATTCGTGAAAGACGGCCTTGGAAACCTTGGCCAAAACCGTTTTGGTTTGAAAGCCTCCAACTTCAGAAACAAGCAAACCACCCGTTTGAGCCATCCCCTCGATAATGAGGGAATGGGGATAGTGCGGATGACCGGGCAAATAGTCATCTATCGGCTCTTCGCCAAAAGTGACGTTTTTAATCGTAGTTGCACGCGTATCGCGGACGAACTCAATAAATCGATCGATCCAAAACCAACGCATTTATTCTCTCAAACACGCTTAAGCGATCTTGGATTCGACGTAACGGCACAAGTCGCTGACGGTCAGCAAATCGCCAAAGTCTTGAACCCGAGGATTCTTTTCGAACTTGCTCAAATCGGCCCAAGGCATTCGCTTTTTCAATTCAGCGATCCCGGTGGCAGTCACTTTTCCATCTTGCACATAGGTGCTTTCCGTCAAAATGTCCTTCGGAAAAAGGTCTTCGGTCGCAACTTTGATGCCGAAACTTTTTTCTAATTTGAAGACGATATCGAGAAAGTCGATGGATTCAGCACCCAAATCGCCAACCATGGTCGCTTCTGGCGTGACTTCATCGTCATCGACCCCCAGGGCGTCAATCAAAGCGGCTTGGACCTTGGAAAAAACATCTTCGCTAACTTGCATTTTCGATTGTTCCTCGAACAAAGACTTTCGAAATTTCTTTGAAATGGTAAAAGTAGAAATCGGACTTGGAGCTTTTTGGGGCTCTTTAGATAACGTTTCCACCACAAATTGCCTAGCCCAACAGGCTTTTTTCTTTTAGTTTAGGCCGGTCGCAAGTCCAAGAGTTGGCACATTTCGTCCCACCACTCGGATTCACTCCAGTCTAACTGACTCAACGCGCTCTTGGACTGCTCAAATTGCTCTGGGACCGTTAACGATTCATCCACAAACAGGATGGGAGTCCTTCCGATCCGCACAAGTCCGCCACGAACTCCGCCGAGCCACTCGCATCGGACCGCAATCCCCTCATTTGACGCAATTTCCAACAGCTTTTCCAGCCGATCTAGCGTTTGAAACATGATTCCTCACTTCGGTTCCGGCTTGATTTGCTTGCGGTGAATCGTGTACTTAAGGCGCTCGGGCGGTTGCGACGTAAGCACTCGTTGACCTCCCGGCACGGTAGCGTCTCACCTTTTCGACCGCCATATCAACTGAATGCCACCCATGCCGGAACAGCTTTCCACCGACACCCTCCAAATTCCCACAGCCGCTTCCCAATATTCTCCACCCGAAGCTCCAGTTGTCGAAACCACCATCGCTCAATTGCAGCTTCGACTAGCCCAAGTGGAAAGATTGGCGGCCGTCGGCGAACTCACCAGCACAACTACCCACGAATTCAATAATTTGCTCATGACCATTTTGAATTACGCCAAAATGGGACTACGGAACAAGGACGATGCAAGTCGCGAGAAGGCTTTTACTCGCATCCTGGACGCCGCCAACCGCGGTGCCAAAATCACCAACACCGTCCTAGGGCTCGCTCGCAATCGCAGCGGCGATATGGAGCCAACCAACCTGGTTCCTCTCATCGAAGATACGCTCGTGTTGCTTGAACGCGAAATGCAGAAGTATCGAGTCGCCATCGAAACGCAATTCGACGAAGTACCCAATGTGATGGCTGCTGGCAACCAAATCCAACGCCTGATGCTCAACCTGCTCACCAACGCCCGACAAGCCATAGGCGAAATAGGCACGATCCGAATCCGCATCGCCTACGAAAAGAAAACCAATTCCGTCGTGCTCACCGTCCGCGACTCGGGCGCAGGAATCGCCCCGGAAAACCTGCCAAAGATCTTTGAGCCGTTCTTTACCACCAAAAGTGGCCCTGACAGCAGCGGCAAAGGAGGCACCGGACTCGGCTTGTCCGCATGCAAAGAAATCGTCGACCAACACCAAGCTCGCGTGCGCGTCGAAAGCACCGTCGGCAAAGGGACCGCCTTCAGCATCCGATTCCCCGCGATGACTTCAAATTCCTAAGGACCAATGCAAAGGCGCGCAAGGTCTTTTCGCAAGGCAATTCACCGCACTTTTGCAGCACAAATCAACCGACAGGCTTTCCGCGTGACTGCTTTGCTGATAGCTGCTATCATTGGGCAAGGGGGACAAGGGACACAGCACATTGTAGAGGGGGCATCTAACCATTTTGGGTGGTACTGTATCCAAGACGCGATAAACCACTTGGGCCGTGTCGAATTGCAGTGAAGGGAGCGCGAGCAGATGCGGAATCTCTTCTGAATGTAGCTCCAGCGGCGTTTTCTTGGTCGCTCCGTGAACCCGCTTGTCGGTTATTTCAGCCAACCACCAGCGGGCCGTGTCATTGAGATGATCGAGCGATCGGAACTGGCGACCGCCACTTGCGTTCTCGGAGGATCACACTCCGTAAAGCATTGCGGCAACGGGCACTACAGAATTTTTTAAGTGGCGATTGGGTCGGTGGTGTGAAGCGTCTATACCGATGTTCATGATGTCAGCTCGCTCGCAAACTCTGAGTGCGAATGACAAGATCTAGCTCTACGAATGAGCGCTGTGCACTAGATCTTTGAACGTCTTGCGAAGTGATTTGTGCAGGAAGCGAGCAAATGAGCTATCGAGCTTGCGTATCGCGATTAGCTCGACTACGTCGGCGAAATCTTTGTGGGTCCTTCGTAAGCTGCCTATGCCACATGCAATCTTCATTTCAATTAGTCGCGACAATCTGACGACGGAAAGTCCCTCGAGCAATTCGATGTTCAGTTCGCCCGTTGGCTCAGGAATTGTAACCTCAGACTCTTTACCCGCTTGGCTACCAGAAATAAGGAACTGGACGGCAATTCCACTTGGGCTGCGAAACTCGTTCACTACATCGTCCCATTCGTACGCAGCATCATTCAGTAATTGTTTGATACGGGCAGAATCCTCCGCTTCGACAATGATATCGACATGAGTCGTATTGCGTTGGTAACCTTGGAGGCAAACGGCAACACCGCCACAGATCGAATGCGGAATCTCAGCTTCTTGAAATAGCTCGTGGCATCGAACTGCGATCTCCCACAGTGATTCGTTGCCGAGCATCGTATACGCCTTTTGCGATGTAACCATAATCTGTGGAGTCCTTTGCTGGAATTATAAACTAAAACTTCACCGACAGAGAATACGAAAAGAAAAGGACGGGAAAACATGGGAAAAGGGCGGGATTCTGGGGGCCATCCATCTAGCTATTGCACCCTTCATGCGGGGGCGATTCTAGGGGCCATCCATCTAGCTATTGCA
>JBBRJI010000651.1:0-3839 GCA_038219625.1 Pirellulales bacterium
TGTTAGCAGGAATAACGTTCGGCTGGGTGCTTGATCCCTCAGCACTAGGTTTGACAAACGGCTGCGGCGACCAAGCGGTGGGTTGCTGAGCGACACAAGGTGAGGCAATCACCATCCCGAAAAGTACCCCGTTTAGGATCACGCGATCAAGTAGTGTCGTAGCGAAACTCGCCAAGAGTTTCGGCGCCCGCTCATCCCGAAAGTCTTGGCGACTTCCGCTACGGGAAAATCGGACAGTAAGCGAATCACGAAGTGCATTTAACAGTCGGTGCCGCAGACTAGGATGCGGGCACGATATCCGACTAGTTGTCTGACAACGTGGTGAGTTCCGAACTGTAATTTGGAGCTTCTTGCGTAATAGCGATGTCATGGGGGTGATTCTCGCGGACCGTGGCGGCCGAAACCTGGATAAAACGTGCGTCCCTGCGAAGCTCCGCGATGGTTTGGGAACCGCAGTATCCCATTCCAGCTCGAAGCCCGCCAACCAGTTGATAAACATAATCTGCCAGTGGCCCCTTAAACGGCACACGCCCTTCGACCCCTTCGGGAACCAGTTTCGACAACTGGTCCTGTGAGCCTTGACGGTATCGTTCACTTGACCCCTTGATCATCGCACCGAGTGAACCCATGCCTCGATAGGCTTTGAAGGTTCGTCCTTGGTACAGGATCATTCGACCTGGACTTTCAGCAAGCCCTGCAAACAAGCTGCCGATCATTACGCAGTTAGCACCCGCTACGAGGGCTTTGGTAATGTCACCGCTATAACGGATTCCTCCGTCAGCGATGGTCGGTATGCCTGCTTGCTGGCATGCTTTGGTGGTTTGGTAAATTGCGGTGATTTGCGGGACACCGACTCCGGAAATAATACGGGTCGTACAGATGGAACCTGGACCAATTCCAACTTTGACCGCGTCTGCGCCAGCTTTGGCCAAATCTCTGCCCCCTTCAAACGTGGCTACGTTTCCGGCGATGACATCGATGGACCACTGTCGCTTAATCTGTTTGACCGTTTCGATGACGTTGGCCGAGTGACCGTGAGCGCTGTCGACAATGAGTACATCGACACCGCGTGCGATCAGTTGTTCTGCTCGTTCGAAATCGAACATCCCGATCGCGGCACCCACCCTCAGTCTCCCTAGCTCGTCTTTGCAGGCATTCGGGAAACTTCGGATCATGTCGATGTCTTTGATCGTGATCAAACCTGTTAGTTTGTATTTATCGTCAACCAGTAAAAGTTTCTCCACCTTTTTATCCGTTAAAATCCGCTCAGCTTCCGCAAGCGTTACATTCCCCTGCGCCGTTACCAAATTCTCTTTGGTCATGACCGAGGAAATAGGCAAGTCCGAGGACTCGAGGAAACGAAGGTCCCGCCTGGTTAGAATGCCTGCTAATCGTCCGTTGGGCTCAACAATCGGGACACCGGAGATATTTTGCTTCCGCATCATGTCTTGTGCGGTGGCAATGCTGTCCGTTGGAACTAGGGTGACCGGATCCGGGATGATCCCGTTGGCGGAACGTTTTACCTTGGTGACTTCTTCTGCCTGAGCCTCGATGCTCATGTTTTTGTGGATAACCCCTAAACCTCCCACTTTGGCAAGGGCGATGGACATCTGATTTTCTGTCACGGTGTCCATAGGAGAAGAGAGCAGAGGGATCGAAAGACGAATCCTCCCCGTTAGTTGGGTGCTGACATCAACTTGGGATGGAAGAACCTCACTGTATCGGGGCTCAAGCAGGACATCGTCAAACGTGATTCCTTGGTAAGCGAGCTTGTCGTCCATTGTTTGTGTTTCCTCGATCGGAGCAGTTCAGAGATTTCATAAGATCTGGAAACCGTGAGATTATGGCTAAAACAGGCAAAATGACCAGGGCAAGCGGCAACTCGCAATCTGATGATCGTATTCAATCCGGCTCTAGATCCGCCAATACCTGGAGGTCGTCCAGCGCTCTGAACAACATCGTGGCCGTTTGTGATGCAAAAGTGCGTTAACGAAGCGCACTTTCGCAGAGCGAAAGGCGACAATGATCTGAAGGTCAGACGATCGGCGGATCAGACAAAGTTGGGAAATGTCAAGGTTTACCGACTTGGAAGTCTATTTTGACTGTAGCACGTGTGCCGAAAGTTCCGATTACAACGATGAATGCGGGCCCGTGTCATTTCGACTGCCCGAGATCTGATAAAGGGAATTGGCTTGTGACAACACGTAAAACTTCTCAACGCCCCAGCCGCCACATCCTTCGAATGGCGATCTTGGCAGCATCACCGTGGTTTGTTGGTGCGAATGTTTTTGCTCAATTGCCGCAACAACCAAACTCGGGACAACCCACCTCGCCACGCAATGGTCTAAACGCAATTGCGATGCCACAGGGGCAAATGACTCCCCAGAGTGCAGGCGTACAAACATTCGTATTGCCACCACCTGTTCAAGGCCAGAGTCAAGCTCCGGCCTCCAGAGCACCAATTCCCGTCGTCGCAGACGCGAAATTGCAAGTCTATGACGTTCCACTTGAGTACGTGGGTGAGGTTGGAGCGAGAATCCAAACGCAGTTCGGTGCGGACAAACGCGTCCGCGTCACCAATGAACCGAACACAGGTCGGCTAATGGTTTTGGCCCCAGACGCAACGCAAAAACAGATAGCACAAGTCGTCGAGGCTTCGCGTCGCCAGGTTGGTAGCCTAAACATAGACCTGCGAGGCAATATTATCCCTAGCACGGTCCAACAGAACCAATACAAATTGCAACGCATCTCGTGGCGAGAACTGGAAGACGCGGTCGGACGATTGGCCGGATCGAGGCTCACCATCTCGACCAGCAACAACGGCGAACTGGCTCAGCTAAAGATGGTATCGAAAGACTCCGTTCAAGAAGTCATGCAAGTCGACCGTCGCAACAATGAAGTACGGTTGCAAGGCACGCCGACTAGCGTCATGGGATGGACTCAGGTCATCACTGCGATCGACGTCGGACAGGCCGATCCAAACCGCCCGACCCAAATCATTCCAATCAATCCTGCGACTCCAGAACGCATCGAACGAGCGCTCAAACTGGTCAAGCTGGCATCCTATCAACAAGCCGGTCAACTACCTGGTCAAGAAGATGAAGCGACTGGAACGGCACAAATCCGACCTCGAACCGGCGACGACGAACAAGCGACCATCATCGCATCTCCCGACGCAATCAGCGCGGGCAGCGGTCTCATTGGCGACGTTGACATCTCCTTTGTTCCCGAAATGGGACTGGTGATCATCAAGGGGAGTAAGCGAGACGTACAACGTGTGCAAGAGGTGATTGAACAAATCAAAAAGCAAAGCACCGAAACGCAACCCGAAATCGAGATCGTTCCACTAACCCATGTGAACGGGCAAGCCCTCGAGGTCATCCTCAAGGATCTTAATACCAAGGTATTTACTCCTCGCCAAGGTCAAATTGAAATCACTGCATTGGGGCAGCCCAATGCACTACTGTTGATTGGCCGCAAGGAAGCCATGTCGGGAATCAAGGATGTCATCAAGCAGCTCGATACTCCGCTCGATCCAAACAGTCAGTTGCGCGTTTTCAAATTGGTCAATTCGTCCGCTGTCGACGCTGAAACGCTCATCAAGAATTTTTTTGGCGAACCGCCTGCGACCACCGCTGCCGCACCGACAACGACATCCGGAGCCATGATTGTCCGCGTGAAAGTAGTAGCCGACTATCGAACAAACTCCCTGATTGTTCAAGCCTCTCCTCGTGACCAAGCAGAAGTCGCACGCCTTGTGGCCGAGATCGACGCGGACTCCAGTCCGGCCGAGAGCGAAATCCGAATTTTCCCGGTCAAGTACGCCGTCGCATCGGACT
>JBBRJI010000652.1:0-3831 GCA_038219625.1 Pirellulales bacterium
CGATATCGCCTTCTGGGCCTCCAGTGCTTCAATTGCGCTGACTGGAGGCGCAGATAATTTTTTTCTATTCAACTAACGTTTATGAAGTAGCCAGAGTCATCTTGCTACTTTACTCAAACAAGACTGAACAACCGAAAACTAAACAGGCTTTACGTTTTCAGCGCAAGGTCCTTTAGGTCCTTTTCCTTCGGTATAGGAGACCTTCTGGCCTTCGTGCAACTCATTAAAAGTCGCGCCCTTGACACTCGACGAATGAAAAAACAAATCTTTGCCGCCGCCGACGTTGATGAACCCGAAACCCTTGTCCGTCAACTTTTTGATGCTACCTTCGGCCATAACAACTCTTCCTTCAAATAATAGAACCGAACGCCGCCGTCAAACATTGTTGGCCGTACGTCCATTTGTTCATGGCAAAAGTGTACCCTGCCTGACCCCTAATTACGCAAAGGAATTCGTCGCTACGGCTGTTTATAGGAACAAATCTCAGATATTTACGAGCATCTAACCGGCTAGCTGTTGTTTTCTAGGCTAATGGAGGGGGTTTTGACCGAGCATGCCGTTGGCTTTACGCCGAGGGTGCTGACCTTTGGTTCTAGAGCTAGGGTAATTATCCCCCGAGTAAACCCGGGGGCATTTGCATCCCTTAAATCTTAGGTTCAAAGCGACCAATCGTTCCAACATTTCCTTCAAGCAATAACTGATCACCACTCGAAAGCCCGGAGCGTATTTCAATCATGTCTGCCTTTTGTCGACCCAGTCCAACGACCTGCTCTTTTAACTTGCCATCGACAATCATCCATACCTTGTCAACACCAGCGAATCGAATGAGTGCAGAAGTTGGAATGACGATCGCTTTGGCTTCTGAATCGATTCGGATCACTCCTTCGGCAAACAATCCACTGCGCAATGTTCCATCTTGGTTGTCGACACTCGCTTCGAAAACCAAGGACCGATTCACTTGGTCCAAACTAGGGCTGATTCTCGAAATCGATACCGTTCGAACTTGATCGCTCAAATCAAAGGTGAGTTCTATCTGTTGACCAATTTTCAATTGCTGGGCAAACCGCTCCGGAACGCTTCCTCGAAATCGAAGAACCGTCGTTTTGGCAATGCTCATCAGCGGCTGACCGGCTTGCACGTACGTCCCTCTTGCGACCAACCGCGATTCAATCGCACCTTGGAACGGGGCTCGCACAGTCGTCTCCGATAAGCGTTGATGAGCCAGATCACGCAAAGCAGACTGAACCGCAATCAATGCGATTTTTTCCCGCACGCCGTTCTGTGCAGAGGAGAACCGCGCCGATGCAACGCGTTCTGCAGATTCCGCCAAGTCTAAATCGGCCATGCTTATCGCGTCTCGATTGGATAGTTGACGAATGCGATCGACTGCCTTTTTCGCTTCGTCCCAGACTGCTCGCGTTTCGCGTACAGGCGGTGCATTGTCTGGATTTAAGCCCTCGGTCGGGTCACCCGGCTTGAGTCCAACGGCTGACCTCGCTTGCAAAAGCTGCGCATCGGCTTGCTCCGCCAACAACTGAAACTCCTTGGGGTCCAGTTGAACCAAAACATCGTCCTGACAGGCGATATCGCCGAGATCCACGGGTACGTCAATAATTCGCCCAGCAACCTTTGCGCCTACCGTAGTGACTTCATCCGCAATTAGGGTTCCTTGGCTCTTCACCAACTTGGGCCACAGGATAGGCTCAATCGTCAACGCGGTTCCTTGAACCAATACCTCTGGGGCCGGCTCAGTCTTCTTTCCCGATTCTGGCTGACGGCAACCTGCAAAACCGAAAACACCGATGGCAAGAACGAGCCCCGCGTACTGTGTCGTCTTTGAAAACGCTTGGATGAAGGTCATTGAGGGTGGGGTGGGGGGCGGTTGGGGAGGGGGGATGACGCTCGGTTGGATCGCACGAGACAAACGCCATTGTGATCAGTTAAACCCTAAACATCAATGCTCGGACCGTTTGCGGGGCGGATGCTGCCAGCATCCGACCCGACGCTAGCAGCGTCGGCCACGGCTACGATCAATGATCGGACCAGCGACTCCGTATTCTGCTAGAATACCGTCTGCGGTGCCCCGTTTACCAGTAGATTTTAAGGAACAGCCGATGACTTTAGTTGCAAACTTCACCCGCAAACACTTCCTTTGGACAGTGCTTTTGCTAATTCTCAGCCCGTTTCCTCAGGCAGACGCTCAACCGATAACGGACCGGTTTTCGTCCATCCCGAATGATTCGCTCAGCCTGACGTCAATTGATGTCGCATCACTCCGCAACCGAAAGGAACTGGAAATGGTTCCGTGGGAAATCATCTCTGCACTTGGTAAACAAGAACTGGGAATAGACCCACTGTTAATATCAAGCATCGACATAACTGCGGGCATGCCAAGCATCAATGGCCCTGAGTTTGGAGCCAGCATCACGACATCAGCTCCTGTTGACATTGCGAATTTGAGTGGAAAGCTTTTCGCTGGTGTTACCGCTTCACCAAGGGTAAAGGACATGCGATTTCGAGCTGTAAAGGGTGCGCCCATGAAGGTCGCGCAGTCAGAACCTCAAAAAGTACTTTTCGGTACCGAAGGCACGTTACGCAGGATGATGTCAGCCAAATCCAAGCCGAGCAAAATTCTCGAACTCGCTTCTTCGTCCAAATACCCAATCTGCACAGTCACAGCGTTTGAAACAGTTCGGCCAATTCTCGATGGCGCATTTTCAGACGCTAGCGGACGTGTTCCTGCTCAGCTAATCGATGACATTCAAATTGTCATCGATGAAACTCAATATTTGGTAAGTGAAACCGATGTTTTTAGCTACTTTGGCATGATCAAATTAAAGATTGTCGCCAACGATAGCGAATCCGCCAGAAAGCTTGTAGGAGCATTAGAACGGCTGCGAAAGAACGGAATGGTCATCGGGGAACAAGCGATACTAGACGTGATCGACAACGAACCTCAAGTTTCGGCAGAAGTTAGGGCTGCCACGATCCAATACCTCCAACGCTTGAAGGCGTTTCTTAGCAAGGCAGAATTGTGGGAGGTCAATGGAAGCGAGATCGAAGTCAAAGGCGAATTCGCGTATACTGTTCCAACCATCGGCGTTTTGACAGGCTTGCTTTTGCCTGCCGTACAATCCGCCCGCGAGGCTGCCCGGCGTATGCAATCCTCGAACAATCTCAAACAGCTCATGTTGAGTCTGCACAACCACGAGTCAGCCTACAAACAATTACCCCCCAGAGTATCGAAAGACGCCAACGGAAAGCCGCTACTCAGTTGGCGTGTTGCAATACTGCCCTACATCGAACAAGCGAATTTGTATAACCAATTCCATTTAGATGAGCCCTGGGATAGCGACCACAATATCAAGTTGCTGGACAAGATGCCGAGTACTTTTGCTCACCCAAGCTTTGTCGGGCCCCAAGGTCACACGATCTATTTAGCCCCGTTTTATGAGACCACAGTTTGGTCCAAAGATAAGCCTAGATTTCGGGATATCACGGACGGAACGTCCAATACGATTGCACTTTTCGAAGTGGACGATGGACATGCCGTGCCGTGGACGAAACCAGACGACTTGGATTTGCATGAAGTGGATATTGTCGACTGTTTCCGCGAAACGGGTTCCAATGTTGGCTTGTTTGATGGCTCGGTAAGATTCCTCTCCCGAAACACAGATCAAAGCACGCTCAAGGCGTTAATTACCAGCAATGGTGGAGAAGTAACCCAAGTTCCGTAAGATGCCCCATTGTTTTGCAGCACACATTGTAGCACGGCACATTGTAGCACGGCACTCCGTGCCGTGGTGCACTCAGAACCATATTGCACTCCGT
>JBBRJI010000653.1:0-3830 GCA_038219625.1 Pirellulales bacterium
GCTGGCTCAACGTCGGAGCCGTGGTCTTGGGTCCGCACGCATGGCAAAGGCCGCGTTTTTTACACCGCCTGGGGCCATAACTTAGACACATGGCAACAGCCTGGCTTCCACAACTTGCTCGAACGGGGCATCAAATGGTCCGCTAAGAAATCGCTCGCAGACGTTGCTCCCTTTAGCGACTCCAAAATATTCCCGATTCCGAAAATGACGACGGTTCCAGCCGATCTTCCGAAGTTCCAATTTACCGAAGTTGGCGGGAAGATCCCCAATTACACTCCTGGAAAGAAATGGGGCCTACAAGGTGAGCTGATCACCACGATGCAGAATCCTGTCTCACCGGAGGAATCGGTGAAACACTATGTTACACCTGAGCAATTCGAGATGAAAGTCTGGGCATCGGAATCCGACGCTGCCGCCAACGCCAAGCCTTATGCAGGACTCGGCGGTAAGCCAATTGCGATGAACTGGGACCACCGCGGTCGCCTTTGGGTGTGCGAAACCATCGATTACCCAAATGATTTGCAGCCACCCGGACAAGGACGCGACCGAATCCGCATTTGCGAGGACACCAACCACGACGGAATCGCTGACAAGTTTACCGTTTTTGCAACCAACCTCAGTATTCCTACTGCCATCGTTTGCTTTCGTGGCGGCGCCCTCGTTCAAGACGGTCGAAAGACCGTTTATATGAAGGACACCGATGGTGATGATGTTGCCGATATGCGACAAGAACTCATCACCGGTTGGGAAATGCGAGATACGCACGGCGGTGTCAGCAATTTCCAGTATGGACTAGACAACTGGATCTGGGCGATGCAGGGCTACAACGATTCGACACCTGTCATCAACGGAGAAAAACAACAAAGCTTTCGGCAAGGATTTTGGCGATTCGCTGTAGAACCGGGCCAGTCGGATGAAACGGCCCCAGTCTTCGGATTGGAAGGCGGAAAGGCTTCCCCTGAGCGAAGTCAGAAATTTGACGAGCACTCGATTCGTGTTAGCAAGTTGGAATTTGTTCGCTCAACCAACAACAACACCTGGGGCTTCGGACAAAGCGAGGAAGGACTCATCTTCGGTTCAACAGCCAACGGAACCCCTAGCGTATTCATGCCCATCCCCAATCGCTATTACGAGCGAGTCAACGGATGGTCGACTGAGTTGGTACTGCAATCGATTGCGGACAGCAATAATTTCAGCCCTATCACGCCAAATGTGCGTCAAGTCGACTGGCACGGCGGCTACACCGCAGGTTGCGGTCACGCACTGTACACTGCCAGAAAGTACCCCAAAAGTTGGTGGAACCACGTCGCTTTTGTCTGCGAACCTACCGGTCACTTGGTTGGTGTATTCGTGATCGATCGCGACGGGGCCGGCTATCGAAGCACCAGTCCCTTCAACCTGGCTGCGAGCAATGATGAATGGTCGGCTCCGACCATGGCCGAAGTCGGGCCCGATGGAAACGTTTGGGTTCTCGATTGGTACAACTTCATCATCCAACACAATCCCACCCCGCAAGGTTTCAGCACAGGCAAAGGAAATGCTTACGAAAACGATTTGCGAGATAAAAAATACGGGCGTATCTATCGCGTTGTTTACAGCGGAAACGATGGTTTAGACAAAGCGACCCTGGACGCAGCAGACAAGTCCGTGCTCAACGGTCTGGACCCAAGCAACGAAGCCGCGTTGGTTGCTGCTTTGAAGCATCCAACGATGCTTTGGCGAAAGCATGCCCAACGGCTCCTTATCGAAAAAGGAACCTTGACTGATACCACACTCCAGTCGTTGCAGTCCCTATTGAATGATCAGACGGTTGACAGCAACGGTTTAAATGTGGGATCCATCCATGCCTTGTGGGTATTGAATGGGACGAAACCTGTAAAGCTGGTTTCAGCCAGCAGTACTCAAGCCGGCCCAACGATGAACTTCGATTTGGTTTTGGCGATGAAGCACAAGAGCGCCGGTGTGCGCCGCAATGCAGTACAAGTTGCCGCACCGAGTGCGCAGACCCTCGAAGCAATGATCGCGTCCGGAATTCTCAAGGATTTGGATTTGCAAGTTCGTTTAGCCGCATTGCTAAAAGTTGCGGACTTGCCGACATCTTCCTCGGAGCTAACCGCAATCCTCTCGCGTCCGGACTTGCTTACCAAAGTCAACTGGGGTGGCGAAAGCAACACCCATTCGGATAAATGGCTGTTGGATGCGTGGACCAGCGCCGCTGCGGCGCACTCCAACGGGGTCTTAACGCAGTTGATCGCTCAAAAAGATTGGCAACCATCCGCGGAAGTGCTCAAGCATATCGTTATTGTAGCTCAGCATGCGGCTCGATCAAAACTGGAATCAGCCGGAATCGAACAGTTCATTGTAACACCCGGCAATCCTAGTGTTGCATCGGCCGTCATTAGCGGCTTAGTTGCAGGTTGGCCTAAGGACTACAACTTGACTATTTCAAAAGCCGCAGGTGATCGGCTTCTCGCAACCTGGCTCAACGGGCCGTTGCCAATCGAATCCAAGAGCCAAGTTTTGCAACTTGCTACTGTGATCGGCGTGAAAGATTTAGGACAAGGGCTCGGCAAGATTCAGCAGGAGCTTGTAGCAGTCTTTGCAGATGTCAAGAAGGATACCGACAGTCGGATCGCTGCCGCCAAGCAATCCATCGTGCTGCAGCCCGAAAGCATCGCGATAGTTACCGATATTTTGGCCCAGATCACCCCTCAGTCTGCACCGGACTTTTCTGCTGGCGTTGTGCAGACCTTAAGTGCTTCACGTGTGAAAGGAATTGCCGCCATGCTGACCGAACGGAGTCGGACGCTACCCCCTGATTTCCTAAAGAACTCGATACGCTTGTTGCTCAGTCGGCCTCAGTCCACGATGGAGTTGCTCGACTTGATCGAAGCTGGCAAGCTGACGATTAGCGATTTGCAATTGGATCAAAAACAGGCCCTGCAAAATCACTTGGACACTAAGGTTCGCGAGCGAGCCGTTGCAATCATGAAGTCGAGTGGCGGTGTTCCCAATAGTGACCGACAGAAAGTACTCGATACGTGGATGTCGGTAACGCAAGAAGCGGGCAATGCAGGCAGTGGCAAAGCCATGTACGAAAAGCACTGTGCAGCCTGTCACAAGCATGGAGATCTCGGCGTTAACATCGGTCCAAACTTGACCGGGATGGCCGTCCATCCTAAGCCGGAATTACTGATGAATATCTTAGACCCAAGCCGCAGCGTTGAAAGCAACTTCCGAACGTATAGCATTCGAACAGCGGACGGTGTCGTGTTGACCGGAATGCTGGCCAGCGAAAGCAAGACTTCGATCGAGATTGTCAATGCTCAAGGTAAGAAAGAAGCGATCCTGCGAGAGGACATCGAAGAATTGAAAGCGTCTCAGAAATCGCTCATGCCCGAAGGATTTGAAGGGCAAATGAGCCGCGCGGAAATGCGAGACCTGCTTGAGTTCCTCTCGAGCAAGGGGAAATACGTTCCGCTGCCAATCGATAAAGTTGCGACCAGCATAACGACCAAGGGGATGTTCTTTGACGAAAAAGGAACGGAAGAAAGGCTCGTCTTTGCGGATTGGTCGACCAAGACATTCAAAGGGGTTCCATTTCTTTTGGTCGATCCTCAAGGGGATCGGGTTCCAAATGCGATCATGCTTTACGGTCCGAACGGCAATATGGCACCTACAATGCCAAAGCAAGTGGAGTTAACGTGTCAAACTTCTGCCGTTGCAATTCACTTGCTCAGCGGAGTGGGCGGCTGGTCTTTCCCAGCTTCGAGGGAAGGAAGCGTTTCCATGATCGTACGACTGCACTATGCGGACGGCAAGACAGAAGA
>JBBRJI010000654.1:0-3821 GCA_038219625.1 Pirellulales bacterium
TTTCGTAACGATGTGCCGCTTGCGGTACTCTGCAGCCGGTGATAATTCTAAAAAACAAAAAGCATTTTAGATATCCAGGTTGACGTACCACCTCGGCGACACTCGCGATAATCGGCCTATCGCAAGGGCAAATTAGTCCAAATAGAACTATTTTTTCGAAAATACGGAGTCGCTGGACATCGAATCCGTTGTAACTCATGCACAAAGTTTGATGTTGGCACAGACGCTACTATTTCCTCGCGCGTGTCAATTCCATTGCCCAGGCGGCTAGTTTATCGTCGAGCTTTGGACGCGACGGTTGGCTGTAGTCGATCGAAGCGTATCGACCTCGGAGATAGCAATCGTCCAGTAGTGGCTGCAATCGCAGAACAGCATCTGCATCAGTCTGACGAAGCGGAAGTCGAAAGTTAGGTACAGGCTGCTCCAGCGCAACCGAGATGATTTCCGCTTGCTCAGGCCGGTAGGCTCGGCGGATACAAATGATAAAGTGCGTGCGCATGTCCCAAGGTATTCTGCCTTCGGGAGCAGCTACAATAAAGGATCCAGTTCGGATCAAGTCGATTTCAACTAGGTTGACGCCGGCTTCGATATACTCGCGTTGCTTGCGTCGATAGGCGCAGCGGCCAGCCTCTTCTTGTTTGTTTGCTGGGCTAAGCAGTTCGATGGCAGTGACCACGCGATTTCCACTATTCAAATCCACAATTTCGATATGCCGTTGGGTCGGCTTTTCGTTCGGCAATGGAATGATGGTGGGCTCGGTGATGACCGCATTGGCCACCGCGACCGCCGCCGACGACGACAATGCGACGGGACGTTCTACGGCAGTAATATCGGGGTAAATCCACCGTGGTGATTCGTCGAGATCGACAGAGACACTCTCTTCGACACGGGCTTGCAAGTCGATCGGCAATTGGTCAGTGAGCTGGTCTCGAATGTAAACCATCAGGCTAGTATGAATGTCGCCCCAATATTGTTCGAGGTAAGGGTCAACGCCTGGAAACGCGCTCTTCATCGTATGTTGCTCGTTTGGTCGTATGTTTAACCCGCACAGCGGCGAGTCTGCAAAGTCCGAATCCTAAACCGCTTACTCGGCTGATTCTATTGTATTGTAGATAGTTGGGGATTGCGAAGGAACACGCCGGAACGGCCCAGTGGATGCAAACCGATAGATTCTTGCCCCCTTTCTTCCTGATTCGGGCTCCCAGGCGTGGGGTGACTCAGCCCTCATGCGTTTCGCGGAGAGCGCAGGTGCCCTCCCTGGGATTGGGGACCAGTTTTATTAAAAGCATTCTTCATGGTTGCTTTCATGGCGTGGCCAAGTCTTCGAGGGTTTCGACTGCGTCGACCAGCAAGCGCTCCCCAGAGTCGGTTAGCGCTAATCTTTGGTTCGACAATTAACATAGATGGACTGACAGAGACGGCAGCGGCGAATCTTGTCATCGACTGCGTGGTAAAATTGCAGCATTCGGTCGGCATTCGAACAAGGCTCAGAGACTTGGGGTTACCAAGCGAGAAAATACCGCTCGTGGCACATCGAGCCTTTCAAATCAAGCGGCTAATGGATTTGAATCCACGTAGGGCCACCGAAAGCGATCTAATGACGATTCTTGAAAACGCCTTCTAAGGCAGTTTGTCCCAAGTTGCCGGATTGTTGGCTGGAAACAATGTTCTTCTTTTAGGCTAGTGGTTCGTCAAATTATAATTTTAGGATTACAAGGCTCGGAACCATCACGCGGAGCGTGATGAGTACGTACCCATCACGCTCCGCGTGATGTTGGGAACCCTAATTCTTGAGTTTGACGCACCACTAGGGGCAGAACTACATTTTGATAGACCGCTAGCCTCGATTGGGCAATGCAATCGCAACTAGTCACCAACTTCATCGACTTGTCGGTGAATCCAAATCTTGCGAATGAGTTGTAACTTCCGTTCCACAGTTCGAGTTGATCGATCAAGTTTCAGTGCGATTTCTTCATTGGAAAACCCCTCCATTTTCCAGGTCGCCAATCGAACAAGATCTTCATCTTCCAGGGAGAGCATCATCTGCTGGTATTGTTCGGCAACTTCGAGGGCAAATTCAGGCGAGGGCTCGCGGCTTACAATATGATTAACAGCCGCGATGCAATCGCTCGAAGAATCCAATTGATTCAGCTCATGAAATTGGCCGCCCCGTTTCAATCGCTTTTGATCGCGGACGACATGCAGTAGCTTGTTGATCGTAATACTGACCAAGAGACGCCAGAGACCATCTCGATCGGATAACCCTGGGAATTTATTATTTTCCACTCCGCGACAGAAACTATGGAAAGCACTGAGAGCAATATCTTCTGCGTCGTTGACTTTTCCATACTTGGCCTGCAATCGCCCATGCGCCAGATGAACGAGACGGTCGAAATATTTGTTCCAAAGCTTCGTAGCAGCTTCGTCGTCACCTATTTCAAGACGCTCCAGCCAGCCAGTTACGGACGAATCACTCATGGACGTTCTAAAGCTCTCTACAGGGGAAATCCTCGCGATGGAACTAACCAAAAGATTACATGGAAAGCGACCGAAACTCAACAGTCTAGACCCAAAACGAATTTGTGACAGAATAAGTGTCGGGTTGAGCGGCGTTACGGTCATCGTATATTATAGACTCGTCAAGGTTCGCCTGGACCTGCAGGATCGAGTTCCAATCGTCTGCAAAGGGATTTTAGTTTCGAGAAACCAACCCATGAGCGAAACCAACCCTGAGGACAGAAGCATTGACCGAGCAAAGCGAGTGGATGCGCTCTGCGACGAATTTGAAACGCAATGTTCGGCTGGAGATCGTCTGAGCATCGAATCGTTTCTATTGCGAGTCGATGGCCCCGAAAAGCAACCGCTGCTTATTGAGCTGATTGCGATCGAGATGCACTATCGGCGGCGGAATGGGGAGTCGATCGCTTTTTCGGAGTACCAGACGCGATTTCCTGGCTTGTCCGTTTCACGGCTGGAAGAAACGATTCAGCATGCGGAACAGCAGGTGCCCCCAAATACTCCCGCAGCAGATCGACCCACGGTTGACTCGGAGCGAAGAACGCCCAAAAAATTGGCAGCGAAGTTGTAAAGTACTTTGGCGACTATGAACTGCTGGACGTTATCGCGAAAGGTGGGATGGGGATCGTCTACAAAGCCCGTCAAGTGAGTCTCAATCGCATTGTGGCTTTGAAGATGATCCTTTCGGGCGAGTTCGCGTCCCAGGTAGAAGTCGAACGATTCTATTCCGAAGCCAAAGCGGCTGCGTTGCTGGACCACCCAGGGATCGTGCCGATCTATGAAGTCGGCGAATACAAAGGCCGGCATTTCTTTTCGATGACCTATGTCGAAGGCACAAGTCTGGCTGCCAAGCTGAACGAAGGACCGCTCGACCCGCGGCAAGCGGCTCGCCTGATGCACGAGGTGACACAAGCGGTGCAGTATGCCCACGAGCGCGGCGTGATTCATCGCGATTTAAAGCCTTCCAATATTTTGCTCGATCTGAATGACCATCCGCGAGTCACCGACTTTGGGTTAGCCAAACGCTTGACCGACGACAGCGGACTTACCGTTTCCGGCCAGATTCTTGGCACTCCCAGTTTCATGCCGCCAGAGCAAGCTGCGGGGCATGTCAACACGATTGGGCCGGCTTCGGACGTGTATGCATTGGGCGCAGTTCTCTATTCGTTGACCACCGGTCGGCCGCCCTTTCAAGCGGCCAGCAGTGTCGACATCCTCAGGCAAGTAGTCGAGCGTGAACCGGTAGCGCCACGGCAATTGAACTCAATTATACCTCGAGATCTCGAAACGATCATGCTCAAGTG
>JBBRJI010000655.1:0-3816 GCA_038219625.1 Pirellulales bacterium
GGTTCAAAGAAACTGATTCTGCAAAGAGCTTTGCAGAAAAGGCATTGACGAGAGTCAATGCTGATTTATCGATTACTGAACTGCCGCGCTAGCGGCTTACTTGAACAAAGCGTTGCACCGGATGGGTTTGGCCCAGCGGGGCATTAAGAGACTTGGTTGACTACTTGCATTATATATAAAGGTGCTTGATGGAACTTACTATCCAACGCTGCAAGAACACATTCATCTGCACGTTCTCGTTACCGCAGGTGGGCTTGGGGCGGATGATCGCTGGCGACCATTAAAGAAGTCATGTCTGTTGCCTCGCAAAGTGCTCATGATCAAAATCCGTGGCAAGTTCAAAGCCATGCTAAAACAGAAGGTTACTTCTGGCCAGATCCAACTGCCGTCCTCAATGACCCAGCAGGGCTTCGAAACACTTCTGACAATGACTCCAACTTTGCGATCAACTCATTGATGGTAAACTTTGGCCCTTTGCATCCAATTCGCCTTTTCGCAAAACTGACTTCGTCGTCCGTTGGCGGTCTCCGAATTACGCCGATCCGCTCACCTCGGTGGTCGACCAGCTCAAGCTGCCCTTCTGGCTTGCGAATTTGGTCTGCCATATCGTTCTGGACTACTATACGAATCATTTCATGGCCTCCGTTTCTGAATCCATTCATTGTATCCTGTCGTTATCGGCGGGTCCATCATCCCGGAACAGTTATTGCTGCTTCGATCGTTGAAGAAAACTTGCCACCACGATTGGTTACCGCATACCTAGGAAATTAACGATGATCGCTGAACATGCAATGATTGATCTCAATAGCGACAAGGTGTCAGATGGACTTCGTGCCGGTGATGTTGGCGCGGTCGTTCATATTTACGTCGATGGCAGCTCATACGAGGTCGAGTTCGTTGACGGAAATGGTTCAACGATCGCTTTGTTAACGCTCACTGTAGCCGAGGTTCGTCCATCGACTCGGGCGAATTATTACATACTCGTCGACTCTACGAGGGGACGAACACAATGTTGGACCGAAACAGCGGTCCGAACGGTTCCTGATTGTAACTTTTCTGGCCGCCCTTCCATGGTGCGACAGTCTCATTCATCCATCCGAGGCTGAAGAGATAAGTATCCGATGGCAGTAAGAATCGGAAAAGGCGGCGAATCTGACCTCGTCCCATCTAGCGAAGAGCGTAGTGTTCGCAGTAATATAGACAGGGCAGGGACGAAGCGGCTCAGTCCAACGCACAATCTTTCCCTCCGTTCCGTTCCCAGAAATTTTACTCGTATTCCTTCCCGCTCTAGTTGGGATAGATTGCTATTCGTTAATTTTTTGGAGGCCTACGACTTGACTGGTAACAAACCTTGGTTAGATGGACCAGCGCCGAAAGACCATGCTGTCGCTAAGATGTGGGAGGGAGGACCAGCGTTTTTGATTGGATTGATTGGTACACTCGGCACATATTACCTGCTCGGAATCATTTGGATTTGGACCGTAATAATTGCAATCGCGGGATTCTTCTGGTTTGTCACCGGGCTGATCACTTACCTGACTGGAGTTGACTAAACTCAGAGTCATTAGCGAGGATAGTTATTCGCAATTCTCTGCCACTAGACCATGCCGCATGTAGCTTTTGTTCCCTTCACCGGACTTCGCGTCAGCACGGCTGAGATGCTCGGGTTTGGGATGTCCTTGCCGGGGCTGCGAGATCGAGGCGAAGCGCTGCGGGAGCTACCCTCGCTGGGCTTGCTTACGTTGGCTGGCATGCTCAGCCAGGAGTGGACCTGCAGCTATCACCCGTCATCCTCAACCCAAACTCTGGTTGACGACGTTCTGGCGACCGTTCCGGATATTGTTGCCGTCAGTGCTCTTACTGCTTCGGTCGACGAAGCCTATCGATTGTGCGACGAGTTACGCCAAGCTGCGGTACCAACCGTGTTGGGTGGACTGCATGCTACCGTCCTCCCAGAAGAAGCAGCACTGCATGCCGACGCGGTTTGTGTTGGAGATGGAGAATCCGTTTGGCCGGAAATCCTTGTCGATGTCCTTTCGAAATCACTCAAGCAGCAGTACGAGCCAGCTCGTCCGTTTGACCTTCGTTTGAGTCCATTGCCACGCTTCGATTTGTTGCCTTCGCAATCGATCCCCAGGTGGACTATCCAAACGCAACGCGGATGCCCATGGGCATGTGAGTTTTGTGGTGCAAGCAGACTTTTGGGACCAGCCCGCTACAAACCGGCCGATCGAATCGATCGTGAGCTGGAAGTGATTCGGGGTATCGACCGAACACCATGGATAGAACTGGCGGATGACAATACACTCGCTGGCCGTGACGATGCCATGGAGTTGCTGAGTGCAATCCAGAAACACTCAGTTCGCTACTTCACGGAGAGCGACTGGCGTATCGGCGAGAATCCTGCTTTGGTCAAAGCGTTAGCTAGTTCGGGATGCGTCCAAGTCTTGGTCGGCATCGAGTCGCTGGCGTTTCAGTATGCAGGGATGGGACGAAAGGATGCTCAGTTGAATCGAATCATGCAAGCCGTCGATGTGATCCAAGATCACGGGATCGTCGTCAACGGTTGTTTCATTGTGGGTGCAGATGGCGAAACGAACCAATCCCTCGATCGCCTAACTTCCTTCATTTCCGATAGCCAACTTGCGGAAGTCCAGGTAACGGTACAAACACCGTTTCCAGGAACGGCTCTTTATCGTCGATTGGCAAACCACCGTCGACTATTGGATCGTTCATGGTCACACTACAATCTGTTTGATGTCGTATATGCCCCAGACATGTTGAGTGTCAGCGAGTTAGAATCAGGACTGCGTCGCGTACTTGCGGAGGTTTTTGGTGCATCAGAAAACCGAAAGCGAAAGCGATTGCGGCATCAAATTTGGAGGAGCCGTCCTGGCTGGTTGCGGAGTTCAAGATGATTACACCGAAGACGATTCTGGGTTTCCTTTTGTTTCGCCGCGATGCAATTTTAAGCATTGCATCCAGTAGTTCTGCTCGTTGGCTAGGGCTCGTCTTTGTGTTGTCTGCTGCAATGGCACGCGAATACGATGGCGAGTATCTGCTAGGGGAACCGTGGCATCTGGTGCTTCCGCTCGCAGCGTCGGTGGTCGGATGCATTGCACTGCTTATTCTGCTGCGACTCCTGTCCTGGTGTAGAATGGTGCGTGACGTTCGTTTCCTGACCATGTTCGGAGCGTTGCTCAACGTATATTGGATGACGGCACCATTGGCGTGGTTATACGCCATTCCCTTCGAACGATTCATGGATCCGGGAGGGGCGACCCGAGCCAATTTGACATTACTCGGCATCGTATCCGTATGGCGAGTTACACTCATGATTCGATCAGTGAGTGTGCTCTACGGTGCGAGTCTTGTTGCGGCATCGATGCCGGTGATGGTTTTCTGCCTTGCGATGGGATACATGGCGTTGTGGCTGATACCCAGCCCTGTTTTTTTGATCATGGGTGGCATCAGGCTCACTGAAAGCGAAGATATGATTCTCGCAATGAGGATGTTGTTGATGGGCGTTGGTGTTTTGACTGCCCCGATTTGGCTCATTGGCTACCTTATTTGCTGCTCCGGAAAGAGTCCGTGGAAATGGCAACTTCGCGAAGTTGACCAGCAGAATCGCCCGGCCTCGAAACTTGCTTGGACTCTCGCGTTGATGAGCTTGGCCATTTGGGTGCCTGTCTTGCCCCGGACACAGCGCGAACAATGGTTACGTTGGCGAGCCGAGAAACTGCTTTTCGCAGGATCGATTGACGGGTTGAGTAAACTTTCGCACGAGCATTCGGAACAGGAATTTGCACCGCATTG
>JBBRJI010000656.1:0-3806 GCA_038219625.1 Pirellulales bacterium
CACAGGTGCGGGCGAATTGGCTGGTGCGTTAATCCCTGCGCCCGCCCCGGCATAGACCTGGAAAAGGTTCGGCAACCGCTGCTCCGTGTTGAAGCGGAATTGAAAGGACACATCGGCAACCGCGTCATTGTTATTGTCCACTTTGATCTCATAGAGAATCTCAGGGTCAAAAGGAAACCAATTTGGCCCGTTGCCTGGTTCAAGGAGTGGATCGACACACAAGATCAGCGTCACTTTTGGAATAGGCCCGCCATCATAACTTCGGAAGGCAAAGACATCCGTGATATCCGCCTTGTGATCTAGCGCGGTGATCGGCGCTTCACGATGATTCGCAGCAAATAAGCCAGCCGTTGTGGCCAAGCATACTGAGGCCGCAAACAAGGCCCTTTTGTTGAAGATAATACGCATACTGCAGGTCCGCTTGTAAAAAAGGATCTAATCAAGAAATAAAAACAGTTGGTCGCTAGTGGGAAAAATCGACTGAGCTTGAAATGAGAACAACGTCGTTCATGAAATTTCAGGAATGCTTGTCTCTTCAAACAACCTCGCTTCTATGCGAAGGTACCTGAACCGCTTGCGTCATGCTCGACCTAAATATAGCCATCAGGAAGACGCTGAACAAGAATTTCTTTACGCTTCTACTTTCGCGAAGAATTCTGCGACGATTAATCGATTAGGCTTGCCGCTGGGGACGCAATTCCCGTGCCTTGAAAGGAGCGGTGCCAACTTGCTTCCTGTATTCCAAACGAATTTTTGGCTTCTGGTCAATCGTATTTCGACAATTGGGTTGTTTTCATCAAAAATCAAAACAAGAAGCAAATCGATTCTCTCCATCTAGAAAAACATGACCGTCGACCGGTCAATGTGACACAAAAACGATCTACGTGACTTTTCCTTCGCCAGTAGCTCACGGAGTCTTAAATCTCCTACCATTCAGTTTGCCGCCTGATTCCTATCGTAAAGAACGAGTTAATTCACAAAAAAACATTAGTTGGCACAATAAATGCCATTCCGAGGTGCGATTTAACGATTCCTTTTTCATTGGTCTTTTTCGACTGTAGTTGTCTCTAGCCCGCACCTGCAGTTTAAGGTTGTTTTTACTATGCAGAAGACGCTCGTATTCTCAGTCTTTCTTTCCGTACTGTCTGGATTCCATTCGGAATTCCTTCACGGGGCACTTATCACAAGAGATTTGGCGAACTTTACGTTGAATGCCAAGACCTCTGGTCAGTTTGCCTTGGACGTGGATTTAGATGGCACGGTCGATTTCAACTTCGACACGTTTTTCACGAATGATCCCGCATTTTTGCTGGGATTTGATCAAGTAAAGGTGCCATTTGGCAGCCAAAACGGCATTGTAATAAGCACTCAGACGAACGACGGGTTTCCTCCAGCGACTTTCCTCACTACAGGCACTGTAGTTGGACCCGGCAGTCTCTTTTCAAATTCAACCGATACTGCAAATCTATTCTCATCTGACCCGTTCCTCGGTGCGACCGGGGAGTTTGGAGGCAAACGGGGAGCGGTCGGTCTTCGTTTCGTTTCGGGCGGTAACCTAAGGTACGGCTTCGCCGATATCACAGTACAAGATCTCAATTCGGCATCGCCTTTTGACCTAACTTTCAATTCCGTCAGCTATGAGAGCGTACCAGGGCAGGCAGTCATAGTTGCCGTTCCTGAGCCGACAAGTGCGGTCTTAGTCGGAGTCGTAGTGGTGACCTCGTTGCGGATGCTTCGGCGGCGAAAAACGAAACGTGGGTTGATTGCCGATGCCGCAGAATGATTCGCGTACCGAACAACGATTTACAGTCCGCGATTCAATCGCAGGACACAAATCTGAACTGGGTGGGCGCTGCCAATTCTTGGTTCGATGCAACTGCTTGTGTTCTCGGATGCGTGTGCGTAGCTACAGGACTAGACAACTGGCGAAATTTGTTTTCTTTTACCGACCGTACCCTTTGCTTTGGTTTGGTGATTCTGGGGCTATCGGTCGCCCTCGCGCGTTCTAAGTGGCGAGGAAAACAAACTCAGTTTCGGGTCTGGTTTGCAACTCTGTTGTTCGCAATCACTGTAATCCTGCTCTCTTTCACAGTTGTGTCCTCCAATCCGTATTGGAGTGGAATCGCAATCAGCACCCTACTTGCGGGTTGGTGCATGGTGAGAATCAAGGGAGACTCTTATTTGCAATCGCTGTTTCTGGGACTGGCGATCTCAGTTCCACTTTGGATTGATGTCTTAGCAAATCGAGGATTTTTTGACACATTGGAGTCAACCGCGATCGCGGCGACATCGCTACTAGCGAACGCGGCGGGTCAACCGAATGTAACATCAGACCGGACCATTTTGTTCCAATATGGAATTGCAGATGACTTTGCTGCAATCGGTGTTTGGGATAGTGCAGTTTGCCTCATCGGAGTTGCTCTTTATTGCGTCTTGGTTTTTCGACGACGACTACTGACCTCCTGCATCACCGTGGGTTTGTCCGCCATTGTCTGGATCGCGGTGCGAACTATTGGGTGGGTAACTCTAGTCTGCTTGGCAAATCGGAACGAGACTTGGTACGCTTGGTCCATTGGTATTCAATCCGGGCTTTTTTTGATCGCAGTGTTGTTGATCTATAGCTTGGACCAATTTTTTGCCAACGTATTCAAGCCCATTCCGTTCAAGTACTTTCATCCGGAGTCGCCAAGGTGGGCATTCCTTTGGAATTGGCTATGTGAGTTGCCTAAATTGACCCTTCGTTTGCCAAAGCAGAATGTCATTGCAGTCCGATGGAGTAAGAAAGTCAGGTCGTCCGGCAAGAGCCAATCGTTTTGGACCGATATGAAATGGATGCTTTCCGGATTTCGCGGAATGCGATTGCATCCCGTTGTTGCGTTAGCAGGCATGACCTTCGCTTGCCGTGGCTGGAAGCTGTCTCGAAATTGGAGACCCTTATTTCTGCATCTACCCTCGGTAGTTTTGTTGGTTGGGAGTTACGCCGTTCTCGGTCTACTCTGGTCGCATCGCAAAGACAGTACGGCACAGTTTTTGTCCTCAGAAAGCGTCCGATTGTGTTCAACAACCGCACTCGAGATCGCTTGCCAACAAAAGCAAGAGTCAGAATTCAGCAGTACAACTGGAGCGGCCCCGATAGCAATCGAGGACGCATTCCAACCCATTCCTAACAGCAATTTCCATTTCATTGAGTTGATTAGCAAACGCGTGCTTTCGATCGAGCCAACCAATTCCAATGCAAAATACCGTTTAGCCATGGTTTGCTATTTGTCGGGTCAAAACGAACGAGCCGAACGGGAAATGCGGCAGACTGTCGAAAGCAATTTGGTCAGCCTACCTCAGGCGAACGCATGGCTTGCGAAAGAAATGATTATCCATCAGGGCGCAAAAGAGGAGATCTCCAAGCAAGAACTAATGACCCACTTAGAAAAGGCCAGAAAATGGAAGGAAGTGGACTTCCGGTTGATGTTTCTATATAGCCGATTACTTGAAGAACAAGGTGACTACAGACTGGCAATAGAGGTCGCAAAGGAATGGATCGACGCCAAGCCTGAATTCAACTTGCATCTGGCAAAACTGTATGCAAGGATCGGCGATAACGAACGAAGGATTTCGGCGGCAGAGCAAGCAGAAGCCTATTATTTGTCGAGAATAAATACCCCGTCAGAGACAGAAGAGGATCGATTGTCGGTCGCCCGTGCTAGGTTGTTAGGCAATCAAGCAGAATTAGCCGCTGAAGTTCTTTCCGAGGGCTTACGTCAGCATCCAGGGGGGGAAGGAACCACCAAGCTATTATTCGAAATACAGCG
>JBBRJI010000657.1:0-3793 GCA_038219625.1 Pirellulales bacterium
TCGATGTAGTCCTCCGGTTTGGTGGCGGTACCATAACCGGTTTCTACTGACCGTACTAGGTCTTGATGTTTTGAAACAAACACATAGCTGCCCGCCGATGTCTTATCGTCGAGGATATCGAGAACTTTGGTGTTCGCTTCGAACCATACCGCAATCTCCTTCGGGCTTTTCGAGCTCAGTAGTTCGCATAACTGCTTCGTTGCCTGTGACAGGCGTCGTGGAGAATCTGGAATTGACGGTAAGTCACCCTCTGGTAGCAGGCCTATGCCCGAGATATTCCCGACCGACTTTAATTCAGCCTGCAACCTCTCTTCTTGCTTTGCCGTCAGCTTTCGACGTCGAAGCTTTCCAAGCAACTGCCGCTTCGATTCTTCCGTAAACTCAACATCCTCGATGTCGCGTAGTTCGGTTATTAATTGATTGAACGAGAGACTGGGACGAGCCACCACTGGCTTCATATCGGTGATCGGTAGTAACGCGTTGTAGAGGTCGACGGCATCAAAGATTCGGAATGCCGTTTTGTGCTGCCCCTCGCCATACAGATTGTCGCATTTGCGAGTCGCGCGACCTAGCATTTGATCGTAAAGTATTCGGCTGCTTACACGACGTAGGAATACGAGGTTGGTGATTTCGGGGACGTCGATACCCGTGGTTAGCAGATCAACTGTGACAGCGACTCGCGGGTCGAACTCGTTCTTAAACCGACGTATCGTTTCGGATGGCTTGTCGATGCTGCCTGTGATCTTTTTCACGGCGTCATTGGGAAACGCTCCGAAGGCATCATCTAGCTCTTCTTTGAGAATCCGCACCACACGATCAGCGTGATCGTCGTTGACGCAATAAATGAGCGTCTTGCCAGCGCCGTCGAAGTCGATGTGATTGATGAGTTCTTTACAAACGACGCGATTGAAATTTTCCGTGATTGCTCGCTTGTTGAATTCGCCGACCTCAATCTTGATTTCATCGGGCACTTGATACTTTTTGACTGTTTTGTCGCCGGTGTGGAAGACGTCGACCTCTTCCCCCTTCTGCCAAACCATGCCGTTGGTCGCTAAGTCGGTGATTAGTCGATACGGTGGTTCGTGGTCGCAAAGGTAATCGTCAATAACGGCTTGCCGATAACTGTAACTGAAAACGGGAGGACCGAAGATCTCAGATGTGTGCTGAGCTGGTGTGGCTGTAAGACCAATGCGGACGGCGTCGAAGTGATCGAGCACTTGACGGTAGCGACTGAGGTAGTCTGCAGAGCTGCGAAACTGCATCTCCTTTTCTGACATCTCCATGTCGAGAGCGTATCCGCGGTGACACTCATCGACGATGATGCAATCGTACCAGTCAATTGGAATTGGATCCGAATCTTCTCCGCCGAGAATCCGCTTGCACATCCCTTGCACGGTTGCAACCTGAAGCCGAGTGTCAGCGTCTGGCTTGAGCGATCCTAGCTTCTTGATGTCATAAATGTCGTCGAACGATTGATGATTCTCGAGTCGGACGTTTTCAAATGTGCCTTCGGCTTGCTCGCCCAGCGAAGTTCTATCGACGAGAAATAGCACTCGACGGAAGCGATTGGACTTTATGAAGCGATAAAGCATCCCCAGACAGGTGCATGTCTTACCTGTACCTGTTGCCATGGCAATTAAGATTTTTCGATGGCCGGCTGCAAGCTGCGATTCAACAGCTTCGATAGCAGCCCGTTGGAAATCGTAAAGCGGCAAATAGTCAAGCGGCTCCGTTGTCAGTTTTTCCTCGGCGCGGGCGATGTTTTGTGCGAGCAAATCGGCCAAGCCTTCTGGGGTGTACCAAGTCTTTAAGGCGCGTGGCTTGTTCGTGGTCTCGCGTAGGTCATGAAACCAGACGCCAGATTGTTCAGCGATTTGAGGAAGATAGGGGCGACCGTTTGATGCAAAAGCAAATGGCAAATGATAATTTTGCCAGGGGCCACCGTTGGATTCGAGACTGTTATCGAGACTTGCTTCGACTTGGAAACCCTTTGAGTACCGCGCGGCTTGATCAACACGACTTGCAACACTGACTTTGAACTTCTTGGCCTCAAGCGATGCGACGTGGCGCAGTCCAATGAAGAGGATGTAATCGGCAGGACCGTTTGCGGTTGGCCACTCTGCAATTGCGATGTTACGTCCTTTGGCGGGCCGAGTACCTTTCGAATAACGCAGAACCTGAGAGTCTGCTTCCCACCCGGCTTCTCGAAGCTGTGAATCTATGATGCGACGAGTTGCCTGCTCATCGAGATCGAGGACTGAGTCCTGTTGATTGGCAACTGCAATCGTCGCCCTTCGCTGTTCTGCCGGTTCCGATGCTATCTTTGCTTGCAACTCCACAAGCCTCTGCTGGAATTTCTTGCGTTCATCCGATAGTTGCTGTTCACTCTCGGCAGCCAGTTGCAACGCAGCCTCAAGGTCGTCGAAAGCTACTTTTGCTTTGGCTTCTGCTTCTGCCTTTTGGCGGACCTGGGTATCAAGGGTTGCCTGCAAATCGATGGCTTTATTCGCTGCGGTAATTTCAGCGTCGCGAATACGATTCAGCTCATCCAAAAGGTCTTTTTGCGCTGCAGCGGGATCGGGCGGCACGACAAAAGGACCAGCCTCGAAATTCTTGTCACCACCAAAGGAACGATGAAACCAAACCGCAATTTTTCTCGCCATCTGAAGTTGATGCAGTGCTTCCCGGCGATCGTCTGTGTGTGCATGGGCCGCATCGTTACCCGATTTTCGAAGGCCGTGGAACAACTGGCTAACCTGTGCTCCTAGTAAACCTGCATTCCAGAGCTTGTCGAGCACATTGAGAAAAGTATCTTGTTGGTCGATTACAATGCCTGCGTACGCAGCACAATGTTCTGCCAACAATTCCGCGAACTGTCGCAACTTGATGAGGGATGAATTCGCATCTTCAAACACATATCGTTCCGCAAGCGCAGCATGCCTCACCAAGACGTCGTCGTGCTTCGCAAGGAAGCCGAAGTTTGGCGAGTCGTACGATGATGATGAGAAAGTATTAGACACTTGGACGGATTACGCAGTTTTTCTGTAATGATCTAGGGCGTATTGGGCATCTGAGTAAAAGGACAATCGCATCGAGAATTGCTTTGCTTTCTTCCTATTTCTTTCGACTGGCGGCGCTTGGTCCGGTTAGAGGCAATGCACATCTTTCCAAGAACGAATCTAAGTCTGACCTCAGAAACAATCGGTAGCCATTCGCCGGATTCTTTTGCATTGGGATCTTTCCAGATTCTGCCCAAGTGCGAACGGTCCCCTGCGAAACTCCGAGGATTTCCGCTGCTTCGGCCACCTTCACATACTCGCTAAGCTTCTTTTTCATCTTTGAGTCCTCGTTTGAACCCCCGAATTGATGTCCTAAGTCTATCAGACTCTACAGTGATTTGATAGCATAGAACTCAGCTGATCGCCGATGTTGTGTATGACGAAGGGAAGTTACCCAGAAAAATTGAGTGCGAATGCGATTTACGCCCGAAGATTGCGAGTTACTCGCTCGCTACCAGGAGAGCAAGCCTTGGAATGATGCCGCGGAGAGCGATCAGAATGCGATCAAGGACCTTCGTAAGCGTCTTAGTGAGGTTGCTGCTGAGGCGGTAGGTAGATTTAGTGGCTCAATGAAAGTCAAAGAGTTCGCTTCGCATCCGAATCCGAACGGTCGCACGCCCAAGGAACTTTGGTGCTGCATCTATCCGAAGTCGGTGCCGAACGAACCGTATGGTCTGCAAGTTGCCTTAATTGTTTGGTGGACTGGCGTCGAAATCTGTTTCTGTCTCGGCTCG
>JBBRJI010000658.1:0-3791 GCA_038219625.1 Pirellulales bacterium
ATATCCTATTTGCAAAGTCCAAAATCGAAAAACGATTTAGCAAAGTTGCATTGGCTAAGCCGTACGAGCGCAATAATCTATCGCTTCGAATGCATTACGGTGACACGTCCGATCCTGAAATCGGGTTGCGGTTCAACTTGCCAAACCTTTTGGAGCCGCAATCTGCCAAGCTTCTTAAAGGCTTCATCGACAAGACTGCGACCGATGTATCCAAAGTCGTAAAGGTCCTTCGCGAACTGGAACGATCAGGAACCGACGTAACGATCTATCCCGACGCTGAAACGTTTATGGAGACTCGGCTGCTACAGAAAAAGCTTCAAGCCAAATCGAGCGAGATTCGCTTAGATCCAAAGAAACATCCCTATCGAAAAGAACTGCTGAAGGTTGAGTTGCTACCCTATCAACTCGATGGGATTGCGTTTGCTGTCGGTGCGGGGCGAGCCATCCTGGCTGACGACATGGGGTTGGGGAAAACCATCCAAGGAATTGGGACAGCCGAATTGCTCGCAAAATTTGCCGATATCAAGAATGTCTTGGTCGTCACGCCTGCAAGTCTCAAAAGCCAGTGGGCTTCTGAGATCGCTAGGTTCTGCAATCGCACTCATCGCATCATTTTGGGTTCGGCAAGCGAACGGGCCGAACAGTATCTAGATGAGGGCTTTTTCAAGATAGCAAACTACGAACAAATCATGCGAGACGAAGCGATCGTCAGCCAGATCGAATGGGACCTAATCATCCTCGACGAGGGGCAACGCATCAAAAACTGGGAATCAAAGACCACGCGTGTCTTTCAAAAACTGCGATCTAAGTTTGCTTTGGTGCTCTCTGGAACTCCGTTAGAAAACAGACTCGAAGAACTCTTTACCGTCGTTCGGTTTGTCGACAACCAAAGATTGGGCCCCGCATATCGATTTTTTCATCGGCACCGAGTCGTCAACGGCGACGGAAAGATCTCAGGTTACAAGAATCTAGATCAACTGCGAGAGATGTTAAAACCAATACTGCTGAGACGGACTCGACAAACTGTCATGCAGCAGTTGCCCGAAAGGACGACGGAAATTGTTCGCATTCGCCCTACCGACGAGCAAAAAACGTTGAGCGACGATCATGTCGCTAGGGCTGCTCAGATTGCATCCAAAGCCTATATCACCGAGATGGACTTGCTCCGATTGCAAAAGCATTTGTTGATGGCTCGTATGGCCTGCGATAGTACGTTCCTCGTCGACAAGCAACCGCCGGGTTACTCAAGCAAACTCGAAACGCTGGATGAACTGCTGGAGCAGTTGGCTGACGAGGAATTTCGCAAGATTATCTTGTTCAGCGAATGGACCACGATGCTTACGTTGATTGAGCCTCTTTTCAAGAAGCACAAACTGCCCTTTGTTCGTCTGGACGGCCAAGTTCCACAAAAGGAACGCCAACAGATCGTGCACACGTTTCAGACGGATCCGAATTGCCGTGCCATTATCATGTCCAACGCGGGTGCGACTGGCTTGAATCTGCAATCCGCCAACACCGTCATCAACGTCGATTTGCCGTGGAACCCAGCCATCTTGGAGCAACGCATCGCTCGCGCGCATCGTATGGGACAAAAGAACCCAGTTCAAGTCTTCTTGCTGATCACCGAGGATACAATCGAGGAACGCATGCTTGCGACCTTGGCCAGCAAACACGATTTGGCCATGGCTGCTCTCGACGTAGAAAGCGATGTGAGCGACGTAAAACTGGAAAGTGGTATGGAGGAGTTGAAGCGTCGCTTGGAGAAATTGCTCGGTGAGAAACCAACGGCACCCATCGATCAGTCTCGACAAATTCAAGTTGACAAGCAAACGGAGCAATTGGCGGAGCGTCGTGAACGAGTCGCATCGGCAAGCGGCGAGCTGCTTGGCGCAGCGATTCAACTCGTCTCGCAACTGCTCGACAACGGAACACCGCCGCCTAGTGAGACAGTTGTTCAGATTTCGCAAGGACTTTCGCAATGCGTGGATCGAGACGAGCAAGGGCGAATTCAATTGCGATTGACCTTGCCCAATGACGCGGCCCTCCAGTCACTCGCCGCGTCCTTGGCCAAATTGCTTGTGCAAAAATGAAAGACGGTAGGTCGCACGTTGCTCGGCCCCGAAAAGTTTTCGTTCGCCCATCGCGGTGTAGCCAACAGTGCCAAAGGGAAACCAATCGTGATAGTCAGCAAAGTCAAATTGTCAAAAGATAGTGCGCCCAATGCGCGGACACCAAGGCCGTCTTTTCTACCTTCGCTTTGGATTCCGAAGGTGTTAATCGTTCTTTTAAGCGCGGGCTGCAACATGAATTCCAACAAGGATGTATTCCCACTTGATCCAAAGGTCACTCAGTCACTTTTCGTCGAATGGCGTTCGCCCCGTTTTGGCAGAGAGAATCCTCAATCGATGAACAATCCCGTTTGGGAATGGCTGATCCGATCGAAAGTGAATGCGTATCAAGCGAACAAGAGATTGAATCGGGGAAGGCGGGATGCAACCGGCCCCGGTTGGTGTTTCAGCCGTTTTGGCCAAAGTTCGAATGAACTCCCCGACGGCAGAATCGTACTGATCGCCGGTGAGCACGAGGACCATTACGATCCAGATTTTTATATTTACAACGATGTCGTCGTCCAGCATCCGGACGGTCGGATTGATATTCTCGGTTATCCAAGAGATGTCTTTCCGCCAACGGATTTCCATTCCGCCACCGTTGTTGGAAATCAAATCGTAATGATTGGGAATCTCGGCTATCCGGATCAGCGCAAGTCGGGCGTTACACAAATCATGATTCTGGATCTTGCAAATTTCGAAATGTCTCGTCAAGAGACCATTGGTACGCCGCCTGGATGGATAAATCGCCATCGGGCAACTCTATCCGAAGATGGCGGATCTATTCTCATTGAACGCGGCAATGTCTGCTCGGGCGATGAGGGGAAAACGTGGATCGAAAACATCGATGACTGGCGATTGCAAATCGAAGATTGGCGTTGGGAACGACTGACAGATCGAAAATGGCCTCGATGGGAAGTCCGCCGTAATGACAACAAGTCACTTCATTTATTCGAGTACCAAACAGAATTGTGGTCTAAGCAATCGCCCGGGTTGCTTGGGGCTTTGCAACCCGCCGACGGCGAAACACTGGAAAAGCAAATTGCGAATAAGCCCGACCTCGATGCATTCACCCAATTGTTTAAGCCACCCGTAAAGCACGATGAGGTTCCAGCCACGGACGAAGAGGAGTATGGCACACATCGCATTCGGATCGATGGGACAATAGTCCGTTACAACGAGGAATCGGATTGCATTCGACTGACCGTCGAGGGTGAATTGTCGCAATCGTTGCTCGACGCACTTGCGAGGGATCTTCAATATAAGTTATCAAGGATGGAGAACGAGTCCTGTCATTTGGTGCCTGTTGTGTATCCGCCTCAGGGACACAGCGACCTGTCTGACACACCTACTTTTTTGCCTTCAACTCGTTAGTAATTTGCTTCAGTTTTGCTTGATCGCTGGGATTATCCGGAAGTGGATTGTCGTGGAATGCAGGTAGCAGTTTTTCCCAAACGACGTTTAGCTCGGCTTGCATGTCACCCGTGTTCGCTGTGATTGCCATGACTGCGTCTAACTTTGGAAGCACAATGCAGAACTGTCCATCTTTACCGTCACCAACATGAAGCTGTGCATTGAGTTGATCTGACTATCTGCGTGTTCGATGAATTCAATGACGTTTTTAGACGAAACCCCTTGCGATTCAGATGTACTACGAGGCAGGGCCAAATCTTGACCGAACAA
>JBBRJI010000659.1:0-3775 GCA_038219625.1 Pirellulales bacterium
TGAAATTGACCGATTCGGCCGGCCAGGAATACATCGATGTGGCCGTGGTCCCACTTTTCCCGATTTCAGCCAGCAAACAATGGGTGGCGATTGTCAGCGCGGATGGAGAAGAAATAGCGTGCCTGGATTCGATAAACGAACTTTCAGCCAGCAATCTCGCTTTGTTGAACGAAGAGTTGGCCCTGCGAGAATTCATTCCCATCATCGAAAGAATTGTGAACGTATCGGGCATTATGGAGCCTTGTGAGTGGTTCGTAGAAACCAACCACGGTCCCACCAACTTTGTCCTCAATACCGAGGAAGACGTCCGAAGAATCTCAGCCAAGGTCATTAACATCACCGACGCGAACGGCATCCGTTATCGTGTCGAAGACATCAAAAAACTGGACAAGCGTTCTCGAGCCTTTGTGGAATGGTATGTCTAGCTAGCCATTCTTCCATGCTAAATTTGTAGGTAGCGGAACTCGCCAAGAGTTTCGGAAGTCGCCGAAAGCCTACGCGGCTTCCGCTACGCAAGAATCCCAACTCTTAGGCTGGATATAGCACTATGTTCAGCGCCTTGAGGTCACTCTAACAACGTTTCATGGTTTCGTCAAAAAAGTGCCTTGCAGACCGGCCGCTGATGGCTTGCTGTTTGATGAGTTCGCCAACCACCGTTACTACGGACTCCCAATGGCCAGGTTGTTCCAGGTGGTGAGCGGTCTTGTCCAAGAGCCGTTTTTCCAGACGCTCGACTTGTTGATCGGTATTGACTCTTGCCTGCGTTAGGCGGCGAAGTGCCCTCAGGTCTTGTTGGGCTCCTCCCCAGTTGTACTGACCGGTATACTTCGCCTCGCTGACAATCCCTCCCAGCAGGATCATCGCTTCAATTTCAAAGAAGTCCTGCTGCCTCTGACCGCGTCCTTTCCCCAACTGCACGGCCCCCAATCGAATGGAGTTTCGCACGATCGTGCACTTTTCGACGGTGCGTCCCAGCGAGATCGCAACGATCGCATGCCCGGCCTCGTGATAGGCAGTGGCAATCATCTGTTCGTCGATCTGGGGCTTAGGTCCTTCGTTCATTCGTTTTTGGTTCTTGGGCCAGCCGCACTACTTACCCATTTCGTCTGCCAGTTGAGGTGCGTTGTAGATCGTCCTCAAACTTTCGAGGACGCCAGCGATGTGAACGGCAACGGCCCGAGAAACTTTGTCCGTGTAGTAAAAATCTGCGGTCAAGCTTTCGATGTTTCCATCGAAGATGATACCGACCATGGCGCCATCGCGAGAAACGACTGGCGAACCGGAATTGCCTCCAATAATGTCCGCCGTGCATACGAAGTTGAACGGCGTGTCCGACTTTAGTTTTCCCTTGGCGGCTTGCCAGCTTTTTGGAAGTACCCATGGGTCCTTGTTGAGGTGCAATACTTCATGTTGAAATGCACCGCCGAGCGTTGTTTGGGCGGGGACTTTTTTGCCTTCGGTTTCATACCCGAGAACTTTGCCATACGCCAGCCGCAACGTAAACGTGGCGTCCGGATACACGGTATCACCTCCGACAGCAAATTTGGCTTCGGTGATCTTGGCATAGGCTTGGCGCTCTTGCTCTTCGATGCTGTCGGCAACTTCATGAGCGCGTCGGTAATCCGCCTCAAAGGCTTTCGCGAGCTGGATCAACGGGTCCTTGGAATCGAAAATGCCCTGCGTTCCGGCTGTGGCTAAACGCTTTCTTTCGGCGACGCTGATGAGCTTGGTCCCCGCGATGATCTCGGTTGCGCGTTGACGCGGGCTCTTGCCCGCAAGCGCAGCCTGAACGAGAGGATCGTTGCCACCTCGATCGTCTACGAGACGTGACAATTCATCAGCGAGTTGGACCCGTTCCAAGTCTTCGTAGGTAGGCGCTTCGGAAAAGAGCTCTTGTTCGAGCGATTCACGGTTGCTCGCACGGAACTCACGAAGTCGATCGCCGCTGGATTTGCTGTCTTCGCTCGCCATCAACACCAGCGTCTCGGCAATGCCGTAGAGTTTGCTGCGAAGCGAAGCCTGTTTGGTAATCCATTCGCGTCGTTTGTTTTGTGCATCGCGAATCTGATCCCAGGCTTTCTTAAGCGGAGCAAGTTTTGGGTCCTGAGCGATGCGGCCAAGCAACTCGGTTTCCTCGCGTTTTTTGGAGGCGGTGAAGCTTGGGTCCTGAATTCCACCGAGCATGCCAGTGTACGCCTTGCGAGAGTTTTGGATGCTAAAAAGGTCGTCGCGGGAGCGTCGTTGTTGCTCTGGACCAGCCAATGCGTACTGCTGCATAAGAACCTCCTTACGCCGCAACGTGTTCATGGTGCGCGGCATTGCGACGTCCCGTTGATATTCGATGGCGTCGTGCGTCAGGATGCGTCGTGTTCGACCAGGATTGCCCGAGACGAAAACCAAGTCTTGTTCCTTCGCTCCATTGGGATCCATCTTGAGAAAGTGTTCGATCTTTGCCGGCTTGCCATTCTCGTAAACTCGGAACAAAGTCACATCGAGACAATACCGAGGATATTCGAAGTTGTCGGCGTCGCCACCGAAGAATGCCGAGCCAGCTTCTGGCGCCCAGACAAGCCGCACGTCTGTGTATTTTTTGTAACGATACAGATGGTATCGACCTCCACCGTAAAGCGTGACCACATCGCTGCGCAAACCGGTCGCATCGAGCGACTCCTTTTCGATGGCCGCCATTTTGGATTGCCTAGCTTTGCCGGCTTCCTGAGGCGTCATGCTGTCCTTGATGGCTGTGTTGACCACCGCAGTCACATCCTCAATCGAAATAAGTTGATTGAGTTCCAGATCGGGTGTTTTGATTTCGTCCGCAAGCGTGCTGGCTAGGAAGCCATCTTCATTGTAGTTGTGTTCCGCGGTGGAAAGTTTGTAGAGGGTGTCCGAGGCGACGTGATGGTTGGTCAACACAAGCCCCTGCGACGAAACGAATGAGGCAGATCCACCGGAATTGAAGCGGACGCTCGAAAGCATGACGTGATCCAGCCATTGCTGGGTCGGTTCAAAATGGTGTGCGCTCTTGAGCCGGGCTTTTGGAACGGCATTGAAAAGCCACATGCCTTCATCAGCCCGACTTCCTGCAGATTGAATTCCAGTAGACAAAAGTCCAATCACAACCAGGCTTGTCAACGTTTTTTTGAGTTTTGAGTTCACGGTCGGAGGTCCAATTTATTGAGAATGAGAAGGGATGACCCACGTTGTCGAAGTATCTGTCGAAGTATACCAGATGGAGGTAGCCAGGGAATCGAGGGGGAAAACGATGATTTTGAGTGCATCCGCGAAGGACCGGGGGCCTTGCTGTAAGGTAGCGACCCGGAGCTGTTTCCTCTATAACAGTGCGGCACGGCACTCCATGCGCACTCGATGTTGTGATTCTCGCTGTGATTCTCGACTGGGATTGTCGAGCTTCACTTGAGCGAAAGTTCATTTTACCTAACCTTCGAAACCAATATGATACCCATCGTTTTTCTGCGTCCAGTCATTGCTTTAGCCGCTTTTTCGCTGATTTCGGTTGGAGTAACCCCCAGTTGCTGGGCTCAAAAAACACTCGCATGGAAGTTCAGAAAAAACGGTGTAACGAACGTTTTGATAGAGCAAGATACGAGCATGAAAATGGAGGGGCTTGGCGGTGTGGTTTCGGCTACCAATCAAACGCAGACGATCCAAACCACGAATATCTCGTGGACGGTCAAGGACGTCGCCCCGGATGGACTCGCCTCCATCGAACAAATGATCCATCGAGTCCAACTCGACGTGAAATCCTCCGCCG
>JBBRJI010000660.1:0-3774 GCA_038219625.1 Pirellulales bacterium
AAGGCTACTGCGCAGTCATGACCTGCTCTCATGCAGACGATGCATGCCCTCTCGTGATGGGCTGCGACCTCCGCATGCCAATTCGTTATGAAGACCCGAAGGTTGCCGATGACACAGAGTTCGAAGCACAACGATACGACAATCGCTCTGCCCAAATCTGCGGAGAAATGCTTTATACTATGTCTCTGGTTTAGAGCAAGTTACATGAGAAAGCCTCCTTGCCGATAACGTCAACGTGTCTCCACTGAAAATACCAGTAAACCCTGCACCTCCCGTGTTGAGCGTCGCAGCATCGATTACGATTGTATTGTTTCGTTGAAATAATTGGGGTTTCGCACTCTCTTCTCCCAGTGGCACTGTGTACGAATCCAGAAAAATCAGACTGATTTGGATCGCCTTATTTTTTTGCCACTGCGTGCACAGCTTGGTTGAATGCAAGGCTGACGAGCGCGGCGAGCTTTTCTTTGCGAAACGTGTGCTGCCGATACTCAAGGAGAAATGTTACGGCTGCCACGGCAATGATGAAACCGATATTCGTGGCGGCTTGGATATGCGTTCCATGGATTCATTGCAACGCGGAGGCGATAGCGGCGAATCATCCATTCATGAAAGTACGCCTCTGGAAAGCCCGTTGTACCTCGCTATTCTACGTGACGAAGCGGTTTGGTCAGCTATGCCACCTAAATCAGGTGACAAACTTAGCGAGAATCATGTAAACACGATCAAGCAATGGTTGTCGTCGGGATCCGCTTGGCCAACAAACGATCGACTGGCAGAACTTGCGAAAGTTCAAGATCCTTGGAGTGTCGACGACGGAATCGTCGTTAAGTCGAAAGGTGCGCTGGACAAAGACTGGGAGAACCGACGTTATGATGAATCCAGTCTCTGGGCCTATCAACCCGTTCGCAAACCTGAGGTCGCGGCATCCGATGTTAATCCCATAGACAAATTGCTCAGTAACAGGGCTGAGGCAGACACCCCCTTGGCACCTCCAGCGGATCGTAGAACTTTGATTCGGCGGGCTACGTTTGACTTGATCGGATTGCCGCCGACTCCTGAAGAAATCAAAGAGTTCGAAGCCGATGCAGCATCCGACGCAGTGTCGTTTTCTCGCGTCGTTGACCGATTGCTTGATTCGCCACATTATGGTGAGCAATGGGCAAGACACTGGTTGGACGTCGTGCGGTATGCCGATACATCTGGCTTTGCAAACGATTTTGAACGAGGTAACGCTTGGAGGTATCGCGATTACGTCGTGCGGGCCTTCAATGATGACAAGCGGTATGACCAATTCATTCGCGAGCAACTTGCTGGCGACGAGCTTTTCGATAGCCAAGCCGTAAAAGCCTTTCCAAACTCAGAGTTGATTATTGCGACGGGGTTTCTTCGGATGGGCCCCTGGGAACTGACAGGAATGGAAGTTGCCAAAATCGCTCGGCAACGATTTCTAGATGACGTGACCAACAGCGTAGGTGAGACTTTCTTATCGCATTCCCTACAGTGTGCTCGTTGTCACGATCATAAGTTCGATCCCGTTCCAACACATGACTACTATTCTATTCAAGCCTGTTTCGCGACGACACAACTTGCGGATCGAGCCGCGAAATTCTTGCCGATGGAAAACCAGCGAGGCTTCGAGGAAAAAGATTACTTGCTTGCACGCCAACAACAGATGACTGAAGAACTGGAACGACTGAATAAGATTCAGTTGGCCGCAGCGTCCGAATGGTTCACCACTAAAAAAGTGGATCGAACAGCCTGGGACAAAGCCATTGCCAACTCAAAAGAGAATCCGAAGTTCACTGCTGTGCGCAATAAACTTCTCAAGTCTGACGGAGAAGAATTGGTCCCACCCAAGGGTGTCGGATTCACAGCCCAGGAGTTTGGAGGCGAACGAGTGGCTCGAAAAGGCTTGGAGCGACTAGAATGGGAGTTGGAACGCTACGAACCATTCGCTCTCGCGGTTTACAACGGAAAGACGCTGCAGCGCAACGCTGTCTACAGCCCGGTCCGCGTCCCGCTGAAACCCATGGACGAAGGTGAACTCGAACAATCAGCGATCCTCACTGGGGGCGATCCATTTTCTCCGGGTTTGGCGGTCAAGCCGAACATCCTTAGCGCGTTGAATTCCTTCAATCCTGAATTGCCGAAGGACTTCGTAGATCATCCACTCGGTCGCAGGCTCTCCTTGGCCACTTGGATTGCCCATCCAAAGAACCCGCTTACAACTCGCAGTATCGTCAATCGAATCTGGCAATGGCACTTTGGTCAGCCAATTGCAGGAAACCCGAACAACTTTGGCTCCACGGGGAAACGCCCCACTCATCCGGAATTGTTGGATTGGCTGGCGGCAACATTCGTGGAAGACGATTGGTCTATCAAGTCGATGCACCGACGCATTATGTCCAGCAGTGCTTATCAGCGAAGCTGTTCCATTGACTCGACAAAATCGTTTTCACGAGCCGAACTCGAAGCGACCTATGCGGTGTTTAGACCCCGACGCCTTTCAGCGGAGGAAATGCGAGACGCCATGCTCAGAGTTTCTGGCGAACTCAATGACGCGATCGGCGGAATCCCCAATCGTCCCGAGATCAACTTGGAGGCGGCGTCGCAGCCCCGTCAAGTCATGGGGACGTTTGCTTCGGCCTGGGTTCCCAATCCTTTACCAAGCCAGCGACATCGACGGAGCCTCTACGCTTTGCGAGTTCGCGGCTTGCGGGACCCATTCATGGAGGTCTTCAATGAGCCAGCGCCTGACTTTTCTTGCGAAGGTCGCGAGCTCTCAACGGTCACTCCCCAGGTGTTCAACCTCTTCAATGGAAAGGCCTCGCATGATCGTGCTCTCGCTTTGGCTGCGAAGCTAATCAAATCCTCGCAAACAGATCAGCAGGTAGTGGAACAATTGTTTGCTTTAGCCTATGGCCGCAAGCCTCATCCCAAAGAGATAAGCATTGTTGTCGAGCATTGGCAGGAGGCCATTTCGAATCCAGCAAACGCGATTCCAGACACCGTTCTTCCTCTGCAGGAAATCGTACGCGACGCGGTAGAGGAGAACACGGGTGAGAAGTTTAGTTTCGTGGAATCTCTCTATGCATACAAAGACTTCGTTCCTGATTTGCAACCATCCCAGGTCGATTCCCGAACTCGTGCTTTGGCCGACATTTGCTTGGTGGTTTTCAACAGCAATGAGTTTGTCTATGTCTATTGATTGGCGACCCAATAATGCTTGATCGAAGAAGCCTTTTGTACGGACTGGGCGCAACCCTTGGTAGTGTCGCATGGACTTCGATGGTGGCTGCCGAATACGCTAAAAATTCGCTCGCACCGAAGGCAGCGCATACGCCCGCGAAAGCAAAGAATTGTATTTTTCTCATGATGGAGGGGGGCCCCAGCCACATAGACACGTTTGATCCAAAGCCTGCGTTAAGCAAATTCCACCTCAAAGAGTTTATTCGACAAGGAACGATGAAGTCAGCGATGGAGAGCGGCAAACGATACTACGTCCAAAGCCCATTCGCGTTTCAGAAATGCGGGAATAGTGGAGCCGACATGGCGACAAACTGGGAGCATTTGGCTAGCGTAGCCGACGAACTATGTTTTTTTCGTGGTTGCCAAGTTGACAGCGTTAATCATCCGACAGCGATGTACCAGATGAACTGCGGAAATCGATTCGGTGGCGACCCTGCAATCGGAGCTTGGGTGACCTATGGGTTGGGGTCCGTAAACCAAGACTTGCCAGGCTTTATCGTTCTACCGGAGCTGAGCTATCCTCAA
>JBBRJI010000661.1:0-3763 GCA_038219625.1 Pirellulales bacterium
GCGACTGCGTCCCCATACCCATGAGCTGGCTTGTGGAATGAAGGTCAACTTTCTTATCTGGGAAAGAGTCGACTCGTCACTTGCCGCGAACGAGTTGGATCGCAAATCCTCGAGCTCTTCGATTTGACCATCGGTCTTGACGACGTTCCAAGTAAGACACTCACCGCGGTCATTAAGGAACGGCACGATGGAAGCGATCGCAGCCGAATCCGCGCTAAAGCGCTTCTTAGATTGTGGGTCGAGAACTCTAAGTTTCATCGTGCTAGTTGCAATGGTGAGGGTTGGCTCACCGTCCTTGACTGTCCAAGCGAAAGCCATGGGCGATTCGTCTTCATCTAGGTCGTACTGGGTCGCATCGACAGGATCCTCATTGGCAGTAGCAGTTGGATCGATCAGCCAATACCTAGGCAAACCTTCGGGCACAATTGCAATCCAACGATGCGTCCATGGATCGGGCAAAACGTGGATTCGTTTGGCGTTGTCCGCTTGATCGATTGGAATGTTTGCGATCCACTTTTTCACCCCGGAGTTGTCCACGCTGGTGACTCGCCCTAATTCATCCAGGACGGTCGTAATACGTTGACGCTTAGCATTGGGAGCAAAGGGCCCAAAACCATCCTTGGTGCTTTCCTCGTTCGGATAGAAATGTTCAGCACTGGCCGCAATAATGGTTTCGTCGAAAGCAGCGTGCCAAGCTTCTTTGGATTTGTGATAGGTAAACGGAAACGACTCAATAGATGCAAGGCTCTCGGTTTGTGATTTATCCACCATTGAGCGGTGTAGTCTTGAATTGAATCTCGCTTCATCATGGATCGCGTTTTGCAATCTGCGCGATGCGATGTCGACACCGAGCTGGAGATTCTCGACGATATTGGGGATCAGGTCCAAATAGCCAAATTCGTCAAAGTGCTGAACGCGAACTTGCTTGTCAAGAACTACGACCGCAGGCTGACGCTGGATCGAAAATACTTTCTGAGTCAAGCCCTGTGTATCGATCGCCAAGGGTAGGCTACAGTTCCATTTTAGAAGTGAGGCCTCCATTACCGATGCTTCCGCTTGCGTAACGAGGATAATCTCGGCTTTGGAGGGTGTGCGTTTTTCTAGTTCACGTTGAATGTCGAACAAGTACTTTACAAACTTTTCACCGATCTCATCGTTGGTAACCCAGCACAATACGGTAATCCATTTGCTCCGCTGGGCGGAATCCAAGATCACTTTTCCATCGGCTCCAATCAGATCGAAGGCCTCGAGTTGTTTGCCGATAAGCGGAGGCGTGTTGCGAGGCGGCGCATCAATGAGTCGTCTAACGGGAATTTCATCAGGCTGATTAGGGATTTTCCAAACGGACCAGTCGACGTTTGGATTGGCCTTGGCTCCGACCAATTCAACGGACAATTCGGCTTTGGTAGGATCAAAATCCAAAGGCAGGCCAGGGAACAGGAATTCGATCCCTTGAGTCGGCATTTCATATTTTCGGAGCAACTGTTTCTCTTGGTCGATCCAAAATACCCACTTCAATCCTTTTGAGATCACTTGAATTCGGTCGCACTTGGCAGAATCGAAGTCGTCTGGCGGAAGGAGTGCTAGTTTCGAATCTGGTTCCAGCAAATATGCCAGAGGTTTTTCATCGAATAGCAACTGCAATTGGATAGGCGAACCGATGACGGGATCATTCAACGAAGCCCCCAGATTGTCCACGATCAACCAAGTCAAATCGAGTGCGTCTGGCAGCGGTCGCACCAGCCGTTGAGAACCAAAAGGTTTGGAGTTCTCTTTGCCAACAATGGCTTCCCAAGTATTCGACTTGCTGGACCACATCGCCTGCAGGGTCCTGGATTGAATTGCAAGTTTGTTGGGCGCCTCGAAAGCTATACGCATTGGTTCGGTGATAACCTTTGGGGCCTTGGGGACTTCGGTTGGAATACGAATGCTCAAGACACCAAGATCTTCATAACTCTGAAGCCGTTTGTATTTACTGATGCACGCGTCGAGTAAAGCTCGGGCTGCAGCAGTGGATTCTGCGGTGGGCGTCGCATCCTCTTGCTTCGACGTCATGCGTTCGCTACCTAGGGGCTGTTGACTTCCCGACTCTTTGCTTACAGCCTTGGTCGTGGTCGTCGGCCTATCGCATGCATTCAAGGTAAAAGACGCGAGTAACGTGACTAATAGAAGCCTCGCGCTCCCGTGGTTTCCTTGTGAGGAAGGATCTCGCGCACGGCGAGAAGAACCTTCACTGCAGTGGGTTGCGAGGCAGAGCCTGGCATCCCGATGCTTGCTTTGACCGAGCAGTTTCGCGAGTACCGCAGAATAGATGAATCGTATCATTGCAGTTTTTATATGTCCTAGCTTTTAATCTTGCCAAGTCTTGCCTGTGCTTTTTCGACGATGGGCAACATTTCTTTATTGCCATTATAAAGATTGACGATTCCATCCAAAATCTGTTTGGCGCCAATTGCATCCCCGCTCGCATACATTTTCTCGGCTTGCTCTAACTTTTCCAATAGAAACCGTCTCAATTCTTCCGTGCTATTCGGGGGACTGGATTCGATTTTTGCAATCTGCCGCCTAGCCAAGTTGACGAACGGACGCTCCTTGGACTCGTCCTTGAGCAAGTTAACGATTCCCTTGTATCTCTCAAGTGCAGTGACACGATCACCGAACTGCTCAAACCGATTGGCTTCCGTATATTTTCGTTCCCCTTCGGTGGATGGCTCACGACCAAAACGACGATTGCTTTGCATTCTCACTTCGGCATTTTCCATTTCGATGGATTCGAGTTGTTCTTCTGCCCAAACGGCACTCTCACTGTCGGGGAACCTCTCGATCAATGGAAAGAGATATTTGTCACGAGCCTCGTTATGGGAACTCAAATCCTCGGTCGCCAATAGCTTTTCTGCTCGAGAACGCAGTGTTTTCTCACCAGCAGGCCAGACTAGAAACGTAATAAGACAAATGGCAGCGGCGAGCAATCCTAACAAAACGATCGGGCGTTCGAAGAATCCGGGTTGGTCGTAGGCATCCTCGTCGTCTAACCTACGCTTTTTCTTTTTCTTTCTGCCAAGAGCGATTTCTGCTTCAGCCCTATTGGTGTTGAGTTGCAACGGACTGAATCCGGAAACCGCATGTTCAGCGACGCCCATTCCTTCCGTTGCTCGTCGCTGAGCTTCGCGGAGTGCCATCACGGTTGCAGCCGCGGTAAAAGGCCTTTTTAGCGGATCTTTACTAAGCAATTGTTCGACAATCGAACTGAGCCAGACAGGACAATCAAAGACAAGCGAAGCCACCGGTGCAACATAAGTACTGAGGATCGCCTGCTTGACCTCGGTCGCGGAGTTTCCGGTAAACGGTGGTTGCCCGGTGATGGCATGGTATAGGATTGCGCCAACACTGTACAAATCCGTGGCTGTATTCCACTTTGGTTGGTTAGAAAACGTTTCCGGCGCGGAGTAGGTTAATTGCTCTTGCGTGAGCGGCGCTGGAGCACCAGGTCCACGTCGAAAGTCGCTAATCTTTACCTTGTTGGCATCTTCAGAAACGATGATTTTGTCGAGGCGAAGTCGACCGTGAATCCATCCTGCCTCGTGAGCATATTGCAACGCTTCGCAAAGCTGAAGTCCATAATCGAGCACCGATTCCCAAGGAAGCCTTTCCCGTCTCTTTAAGTACGAAGCGAGCGATTCGCCCTGCATCAATTCGTACACCAAAAACTCGTCCCTGGAATCGAACCCACCACCAAAACATCGCACGATTCCAGGATGGCGAA
>JBBRJI010000662.1:0-3753 GCA_038219625.1 Pirellulales bacterium
ACCAAAGATTGAGAAGCACACCACGAGTATGCCGATCGAAGCCATTTCCCAGAGCCGCATGGACGGATTGGGCAACGCGGCATTGCCCTGATTGACAGAGGACTCTTGGTTAAGCCTGTTCGGAACTGCCTTGTCAAAAAATGCCTTATAGCAAGTCCCGGCAAACTGGATGAAGCAGAAATCAACTAGGAATGCCGCAGCGAAAACGGCCAAGCCAAGAATGGTGTGTGGAGTACCACTTGAGAGATCGGTTTTGAACCAGTCTATCCCAACGGCAATCGTCACAAGCCTAAGAAGATTGCTGCACGACGCCCAAACAGGTACTAAGGATAGGGAGAGAACTCCCACGACCCAAGGTTGTCGAAACCAAATGACTACGCTCAAACAAATCGCCATGAGCGCGTAAAGGCTATCGATACCGCTGCATGCCTCAGCCACGAACAATTGCTTTCCCGTTAGGTCGAGCACATTGCCGTCGCGGACATGCAGTACCCCCAGACAATCAAGGACCAAACTGGCGGCTAGGCTCGATTTTGACTGCAGCATCTCGATCAGTTTTCCGTCGTACCCGACAGGGAGTGGGACGGTGATCCATAGAATGCTGGAGATGGCCAAGACAGTCATCCATTTCGTTTTCCCCAGTCGCAGGAGCATCCATGCGGTAACCAAAATAACCGCGGCGACGTAGGCAAGCCATGGAGACGAGATGAGCGCCGCCTCCACAGAAAGTAAGAAGCTCAGTGCCGCAACACACAGGCTTGCCAGCCGCCGAACACTTAAATTCGAGGTGATTACTTTGTTGCGAACGACGACGATATAGCCAAACGCAAGCCATGCAAAGGGAAAGAACTGCAGGTGCGGCCTAATCCACAAGCTAAGGCATTGCAGCCAAACCATCGGCGATACGCACAATAGTGCGATGATGAAAATGACATCGATGGTCTCGACTCGTGTGTTTTTCACAACGGTTTAAGTGGATTTTTCTCGAAGGTTGGTCGGCTCGAAGACGCGATAAAGGGAATCCAAATATTTATCAATGGAAGGTGAGCCATAGGCTGGAGCCCATGAGGCAATATCGTCTTGGGCATATGGGCAATAAGGACCTGGCTTGAACTCAAGAAACACGCTACCGTCCTCAAACGAGATTGCCGTATGCCAAACTCCAGTCGGGATATCGCAGACTTGTGCTTCACAGTTCGGTCCGAGCCTGACTGAATTGCGAACTCCTCCCTGGTCATCAAAAAACACCAATCCCAGGCTTCCCCTCAAAACGACAAAGGTTTCGGACTTCGCAGGCGTTGTGTGACGATGCGGTATCACATAGGACCTGGGGTGCATGGCGATGAAAAGCCGTTGGCAGGGATCGGCGTAGCTTTCATGAATGTTCGCGTGGAATCTCAGCCGCTCGTTCTCGGTAGCAGCTCGCGAAAGAGACATGTAATCCGATTCTCCATAAAATCGTTCGTTCTTCTGAATCGAGCCGTCTGTAGATGTGTCTATTTCGTTGCTCCCTCTACGCGTTGTTCGAAAAGCAATTCTAGCTGATCAAAAAGCAATTCTCGTGAAAAGTGCTTTTCACAGTAGCGCTGGCCCCGTACTCCCATTTTCATTCTCTCAGGTTTCGGCATTTGGTAAAACGATAGTACCGCCTTCGTAAGTGACTCTACGTCACCTGCACCACAGGCTATACCGCATTGAGCTTCATTGACAATATTGGCCCCTTCACCGTCAAGCGCAGCTAGGATTGGAACGCCGCTCGACATGTACGACTGAAGTTTTCCAGGCGCTGTCAATTCAAAAATAGGTTCCTTACGAAGCGAAAGCAGCAAGACATCGGCTTCGGAAAAAAACTGGGGCATCATTTCAACGGGATGGCGACCCAAGAGGTGGAACTGGGAGTTAAGGTCGCGTCGAGCAATCTCTGATTTAACCCATTCCAAATTACGACCATTCCCGACAATGATCCAGTGCAGGTCGTCAATCCCCTTAAGACGCTCGGCCGCGTCAAGGATAGTTGGAAAATCTTGCGCCATTCCGATGTTGCCAGTAAACAAAATTCGGAACCCTTTCGGAAACTCGATGCCGTTACTTGCGGTAGATCTACTGATTCCCATTTCCCGTTCGACCCAGTTCGGGAAGTACTTAATGTCACCTTGAAAGCCCCCGACCGATTGGATGCTACTTTCAAAACCCTTGGAAGAAATCAATAACTCATCGCAATTCCTGTAAATTTGCCGGACGATTTTCCTGACCAACCAAAGAACGTATCTGTTCTTCAAGGCGTTGGTTGCAGAGATGCTGTCTGGCCAGAGATCCAGTACCCAAAAGAAAAGAGGTTTCCGATAGATCCACTTAAGGAGAACGGCAGGTAGGCCAATGGTTGCAGGCGATGTTTCGAATACGAATATTACATCGAACTTCTTGCGGCAAAGAAATGGGGCCAAGAAACAAAAAGCAATGGCCGACGAAACGTAATTCAGCAGCAGGCGCCAAGTCGATCCGTTCCCCCTAGGAATGAGCGGAATCCGATGGATTTTGATTCCGCGATACTCTTCCGCACGTTTGCGAAAAAAACCATATCCGGGATAGAACTTGCCTTCAGGATAATTGGGAATACCCGTAAGTACCGTTACCTCATGGCCACGCTCCACCAGTCCCAACGCAAGATCGTTGATACGGAAATTTTCAGGCCAAAAGTGGTTTGTTACGACTAAAATGTGCATGACTAATTTATGCAGGATTACTGCCACGGCCCCGATCCCGGTTGCAACCATGGTGAATTGGATTGCTGATGGAAAGACTTCCGCTATTTATCCCTATGCGGTTTCAATGCCTCAACAATCAATGTATGTGGCTTGTCGAAATCCAACTCATGCTCCTTGAGTAAGCATGGGCCAAATAGCTCTGGGTAGTTAGTTTCCTTAACGGGCTTGCAGAGGCGAATCTCGGTGAAGCCGTTTGCGAGAAAAAGCTCCTCAAGAAATGAAAAAGTGATTATTGTAAGATGTTCACCGCGACAAAAAATAAAATTCTCAAATCTTCCTCCAATACTGGATCGTTTGTCCGGGTAAATTGAAAACCACTGCATGTCGCGCTCCACAAACTTCTCAATCGCTGAATCTCCATTCGGCCCACCCACTCGGTACACGCCTCCAGGCTTGAGACATCGATATACTTCTTGAAAGTGATATTGAAGATTTGGAAGATGTTCAATAGTATGGTGCGAATAAAAGCAATCGACCGTCTCATCACGGAATGGTAACTTATTTCGCAAGTCTGCCCACACATCCGCTTTTCCGGTGAATATGTTAGCATCAACGTTTACGAACCCATCGAGGTAGTTTTCTTGTCCAGGACCCAACTGGACCTTAATGAGGCCGCTCTTTGAGGCCCGAAAATTTCGGTATAGGAATCCATTGAGACGCATGAGTGGCCCAGCGAATCCGTAAAATAACGACTTAACGTGACGGCTTAACACTAATTTCTATCGGTCTTTTTTTCGACTCGCTCCGAGAATCTTCCCCCTCAAAATACAATACCTCCCCCGAACCAATCTAGCATAAATTGCTTGCGTTTGCGCACCGGCTTCGTATTAGTTGACGCGGAATTTTTAGGGGCGCAGTGTAGTCCGGTTTTCTTTATTCCACCGGAAGTGCGAGAATATTTACTGTATCTACGTTAACGGAAACATCATTGTCAAGCCGATCCGCATCTAGCAAGCGGTACCTATAGCGAAGAAGAAACTTCGAAACG